>DASVVD010001142.1:0-5360 GCA_036386715.1 Pseudoduganella sp. | reverse complement strand
AGCGGAAGACCGCGCCGTGATCGACAGTGGCCGGCCGGTGCGCGGGCGCGAGCAGATGCTGACCGCACCCGATGGCGGCCAGCGCCGCCATCTCGTCAACAAGCTGCCGCTGCATGGCCAGCATGGCGAGATCGTGGGCCTGCTCGGCACGATCGAGGATATTACCGCCAGCCGGGCGGCCGGCGAAACGCTGCGCCTGCAAAGCCGCGCGCTCGATGCCAGCGTCAACGCGATCCTGATCACGCGGCATTCGGGCAGCGACGACGTGATCGAATACGCGAACCCGGCGTTCGCCCGCATCTCGGGCTACGAGCTGGCGGAGGTGATCGGCACCGACTGCCGGTTCCTGCAGGGCGACGACCGCGATCAGGAAGGCATGCTGGCGCTGCGCGAGGCATTGCGTGCGGAACACGAAGTGACCGTGGAGCTGCGCAATTACCGCAAGGATGGCACGCTGTTCTGGAACCAGCTGCACGTGGCGCCGGTGCTCGATGCGCGCGGTGCCACCACGCACTGGGTCGGCGTGATCAACGACATCACGGCGGCGAAACGCTACCAGCAGGAACTGGAGTACCAGTCCACGCACGACGCGCTGACCGGCCTGCCGAACCGCAACCTGTTCCAGGACCGGCTCGAGCAGGCGATTGCCTACGCGGCGCGCTACAGCCACCAGCTGTGGGTGGTCGTGCTGGACCTGGACAACTTCAAGCTGATCAACGATACGCTGGGCCATGCCGTGGGCGACAGCCTGCTGCAGACGGTGGCCGGCCGGCTGCGCGCCGCGCTGCGCGATTCGGACACGGTGGCCCGGCTGGGCGGCGACGAATTCATCCTGCTGCTGCAGGACCAGCCGGACCAGCCGGGGCAGGGCGACGGCACGCTGTCGCCGCGCACCGTGCAGGCCGTGCTCGATGCCGTAAGCGCGCCGATGCGGCTGGGCGCCCACGACCTTGCGCTCACCTGCAGCATGGGAGTGTCGGTGTACCCGCGCGATGGCGATACCGCGCCTTCGCTGTTCAAGCACGCCGATATTGCGCTGTACCGCGCCAAGGATGCCGGCCGCAACCAGCTGCAGTTCTATACCAGCGAGATGAACGCCCGCGTGACCGAGCGAACGCTGATCGAAGGGCACCTGCGCAATGCGCTGGCGCGGCACGAGTTCGTGCTGCATTTCCAGCCGCGCATCGATTGCATCACGGGCCGGGTAGCCGGCCTGGAAGCGCTGCTGCGCTGGGACCAGCCGGAGCTGGGCCTGGTGCAGCCGGACCGCTTCATCGGCGTGGCCGAGGAAACCGGGCGGATCGTCGAGATCGGCGAATGGGTGCTGTACGAAGCGTGCCGGCAGGCCAAGGCATGGCAGGATGCCGGGCTGCCGCGTGTGCCGGTGGCCGTCAACGTGTCGGCACGCCAGTTCCGCCAGGCCGGCTTCGTGCAGGAGGTGCACGGCGCGCTGGCGGCCAGTGGCCTGGCGGCCGGGTACCTGGAACTGGAGCTGACGGAGTCGCTGATGATGCAGAACGTGGAGGGCGTGATCGCCGCGATGCGCCACCTCAAGGAAGCCGGCGTGCGGCTGTCGATCGATGATTTCGGCACCGGTTACTCGAGCCTGTCGTACCTGCGGCGCTTCCCGCTCGATTACCTGAAAATCGACCGCAGCTTCGTGCGCGACATGCTGCACGACGCGCCCGGCTCGGCCATCGTGCGCTCGATGATCACGCTTGGCCACAGCCTGGGCTGCCGCATCATCGCCGAGGGGGTCGAGACCGACGACCAGCTGGGCTACCTGACACGGGAAGGCTGCGACGAGATCCAGGGTTTCCTGTGCAGCCGGCCGGTGACGGGGGAGGCGGCGGGAGAGCTGCTGTACGCGGACCGGTGACGGCCCGCGCGACGGCGCGGCAGGGTCGAGCCTGAGGTCGAGCTTGACAATCAGGCCATGGCAAGGCGCATCGTGCGGGGCGCCGTGGCGCCGCCCGGCGCAGCAGCGTCGAGCTTGAAGACCGAGACCACTTCGGCCAGCATCGTCGCCTGGTCCTGCAGCGACTCGGCCGCGGCGGCCGCTTCCTCGACCAGCGCGGCATTCTGTTGCGTGACCTGGTCCATCTGGATGACGGCCATGTTGATCTGCTCGATGCCCGCGGTCTGCTCCTGGCTGGCCGAAGTGATTTCGCCCATGATGTCGGTCAGGCTGCGCACGCTGGCCACGATCTCGTTCATCGTTACGCCAGCGTGATCGACCAGCCGGGCACCGGCATCGACCTTGGCCACCGAATCGCCGATCAGCTGCTTGATTTCCTTTGCCGCGGCGGCGGAGCGCTGGGCCAGCGTGCGCACTTCGGATGCCACCACGGCGAAGCCGCGGCCCTGTTCGCCGGCACGGGCCGCCTCGACGGCCGCGTTCAGCGCAAGGATGTTGGTCTGGAAGGCGATGCTGTCGATCACCCCGATGATGTCGACGATCTTGTTCGACGACGCATTGATCGAGGCCATCGTGTCGACCACCTGGGCCACCACGGTGCCACCGCGCTCGGCGACTTCCGACGCCGTCGATGCGAGCTGGTTGGCCTGGCGTGCATTGTCGGCATTCTGCTTCACGGTCGACGTCAGTTCTTCCATCGACGAAGCGGTCTCTTCCAGCGAGCTGGCCTGTTCCTCGGTGCGTGACGACAGGTCCATGTTGCCGGTGGCGATCTGGCTCGACGCCGTGGCGATGGTATCGGTGCCCGAGCGGACCTGGGCGACGATGCCGGCCAGGCTGTCGCGCATGCGCTTCATGGCGAACAGCATGCTGTCGTTGTCGCCCGGACGCAGGACCACGTCGACCGACAGGTCGCCCGCCGCGATCCGGCCGGCGATTGCGCCGGCGTAGGCGGGCTCGCCACCCAGTTGGCGGGTCAGGCTGCGGGTCAGCAGCAGCCCGATGGCCAGGCCGGCCGCGGCCCCGACCAGCACCAGCGCCACCATCATCGTGCGGCTCGACTGGTACATGGCCTGCGCACCGCTGGCTGCGTTCGCGGCGTTGTTTTCCTTCATGCGGGTCAGGTCGGTCATGCGGTCGTCCACCGCGTTGGCCAGCGGGACGACGCTGCCGGACACGTAGTCGACGGTGGCGCGATTCGCCTGCAGCGGTTCGGCCATGGCGCGCCGGGTGGTCTCCGCGACTACCGCATCGTAGGCGCGCATGCCGGCGTCGACTTCGGCGAACATCCGCTTGCCCTGCTCCATGTAGAACAGCGGACGCGCCTTGTCCAGGTTGGCGTTCAGCCGCGTGCGCGCCGCCTCGATGGCGGACACGGCAGCCTGGCGATCTTTTTCGCTGGACGCGAGCAGCACGTTGCGCAGCGAGCGGCCGATGTAGATCAGGTTGATGTTGGCTTCCTTGACATAGGAAAGGCCGAGCAGTTCTCTCTGGTACAGGTTGTTGGCGCTGTCATTCATGCGCGCCATGTTCGCAATACCGATCATGGCCACGATCGCGCCGAGCACCGCCAGGGTCAGGAAACCGGCGATCAGGCGGGTGCCTACCTTCATTTGTTTAAACATTCGGAGTTCTCGGGTGACAGTCGGGGTGGCGGTCAAGCTTTGAGCCTGGATCAGGCTACTTCGGTCCGACTGCAGTCTGGAGCGGGCGGAATGCTGCGCTCAGGACGGAAGATAGCAGCGGGTATGGATGACTCCAAGCGGGAAAATGCTGGGTAAAACGTTATCTGTTAAACGGTTTTCCGGTTTGTGTAACACAAAAGCGTCTGGGGGTGCTTCATTGCAACCCACCGGCCAGGGGTGTATCCCACAAAGTGTGACGGGACTTTTCAAAGCAAATTTTACGTTGTACCTCCAGCGCAACATAAAATGGCGGCATCGATAAGTTGCTGCGATGCACGGACAGGTCCGTCGCCGTCACTGCGTGCGGTGGAGTGACCGATAGTGCAGGACGGCAGGCTGGATGGCGTCGAGCGACCTGAAGATATCGATCCCCGGACCCAGCAGGGCAGGCGCAGGCACGCCATCGCCGCCAACCCATAATGCCGTCGTGGCCGGCATGGCGGCACGCAGCGCGTGCAGCATGCGTACCAGGCTCCTGGTGGGGAAATGGGCGCTGAACGACAACGCGACGATATCGGCGCCGGCTTCCTGCGCGGCCGCCGCCACTTCCAGCGGCGGCATATCGGCGCCCAGCTGGATGCAACTGACGCCGAGCGTAGCCATCACTGCCTCTGCCATCATGATGCCCAGTGTGTGGGCCTCGCCGCTCAGTGTTGCCAGCACTACTTTCGGGTGGCCATCGCCGGCAGTGCGTACTGCAGCCTGTCTCGCAGTCAGCGTCGATATGGCCAGTTGCACGAACAGGTGTTCGCAACGCATCGGCAAGTCCCCCTGGCTCCAGGCCACGCCGACCGCCGTGGTAAGCGGTGCCAGGAATTCGATGACGAAACGGCGCAGGCCAAGGTCCAGCAAGCGGTACTGGAACTGCGCGTGCAGTTCGGCGATGTGATAGCCGCGCAGCAGGTCGAAGACCAGCACATACTGTGGTGGAATGGCAGCGGTATGGGCGCGCAGCCGGGCCAGGTCGACGCCCTCGAGGATGGCGTCGCCGGCAAGGATCTTGCCGGGCCGGATCCCCTGGTCCATCAGGCGCCGCACCGCCTGCAGCCGCTCGACCTGGCTGAGCGGATACGCCCGGTCGCCGTGGCGGTCGCGCAGGGGCTGCGGAAAGCCGTAGCGCTTTTCCCACATGCGCAACGTCGCTTGCCGGATGCCCGTCAGCCGTTCCACTTCAGTGACGGAGAGCAGGTCGGTACTGGGCGGCACATCGGGCAGGGCATTCACGCTGATCTATTCCCCCGGAAATATGGAAACGAAACCCATGCCTAAATTAACGAAATACCAGCGGCGCTGGCGCACGGGCAACGACGTGCCGTCCGGACACCGTGCAGTGACGGCACCGGCACGACGCGCAGACGACGCCCATGAAAAAGGCGGGCATTGCGCCCGCCTTGTTATCAGCCGCCTGGGCGGATCAGTTCTTGATTTCCAGCTTGCGGTTCACCGACAGCGCGGCCAGCGACGCGACGGCGCCGGACAGCAGGTACAGGCTGACATAGCCGAGGCCGAAGTTGGCCGACAGGCCCAGTGCCACCAGTGGGGCGAAGCCTGCGCCCACCAGCCATGCCAGGTCGGAGGTCAGCGCGGCGCCGGTGTAGCGGTGGCGCGGCGCGAAGTTCGACGTGACGGCGCCGGCGGCCTGGCCGTATGACAGGCCCAGCAGCGCAAAGCCGACGAAGAGGAAGATGTTCTGGCCCGTTTCGCCACCCTGCATCAGCGTGGGCACGAAGCCGGAGAAGATCGCGATCAGCGCGGCC
>DASVVD010001141.1:0-2235 GCA_036386715.1 Pseudoduganella sp. | reverse complement strand
CCGAACCGGTTGACGTGGATGTGCCGGGCCGCCAGCTCCAGCAGCGGCAGCACCAGGGTGGCCAGCGCGGCGTCGTCCGGTGCCGTGTGCAGGCTGGCACAGGCGAGCGGACCGAGCGCCCACGCCAGTGCCAGCATTTCGCGCTGGTCGGCGCAGCGCACCAGCAGTCCGCCCTGGCGCAAGCCGGCCAGCTGCGGTTCGGCGATCAGCGGCGCGGCCGGCACTTCGGCAAATGCCACCGCATTGCCGTGCCGTGTTTCGCCCAGCAGCAGGCTGCCGCTGGCCGCGGGCAGGGGCGGGCCTGCTGACTGCCGGAACGGCCGGCCGGCGCAGGTGTCGCCCGCACCGGCCAGCGTGTCGATGATGGCTTCGCGCAGGTCGATGAAGCCGTCGCCGTCGATCGCGACGACGAGCGGGCAGGCGCCCGGCTGCAGCAGCAGTTGCTGGCCCAGGTGCTCGGCACGGCCGTTCAGCGCGCACGGCAGCACGAAGGCGGCCTCGGTGCCGTCCAGTTCGGCGAGCGCAGGCACCAAGGCCGGCACGGTGCGGGCGCCGGCGCGGCAGATGACCCCCCGCACGGCGCGCCGGGCCAGCAGCACGTCGTCATCGGCAACCAGCTCGAACAGCGTGTCGGGCAGCCGGGCGGCAACGGCGGCGGCGCCGATCAGTCCTGCCAGCTCGGTGCAGCTGGGGGCCGGCTCGGCGCGCGCCAGGACCGGGCAGCCTGCCGCCAGCGCGGCCATTGCATAGATGCCGGCCAGTCCATAAGCGCTGCCATGCGCGCCGACCGCGGCAACGGGGCCGAGGGGGACGGTGCGCGGGCTGCCGTCCGGCGCATCGGCGCGCAACGCGCCGGCCAGCGCGCGCAGCCAGTCGCGCAGCATGTCGTGCTGGCGCAATGCGATGGCCGGTTCGACGCCGGCATCGAACGCGGCCTGCCGCGGCAACCGGTGCCGCACGCCATCGAGGCCGGCGCCAACGCCATCGAGCAGGCGCGCGCGCTGCTCGGCACCGGCGAGCGCAAGCGGCAGCGCGGCGGCGGCGGCGCGGTCGGACGTGTGCATCATCGGCAATCCCCTCTGGTCATGACTGGCTGTTCAACGGCACGCATTACTCGTCACCCTTCCCGCATCACGTATCACGCAGTACGCATGGCGCTTGTTAAATGCTTAACGCCGGGTGACCGATACGTTAGAATTTGCCGGGCCGGAAATCAATCCGGCTTTCGAGGTAAGCAGACATGGACCGACAGCAGGGGCAGCCCCCGATCGGCGAGGTGGCATTCGGCGATTTTCGCCTGGTGCCGCACGAGCGTGCGCTGTACTGGCACGGGCTGCCGGTGCGGCTGGCGGGCCGCGCGTTCGACCTGCTGGTGGTACTCGTCGAGCACGCCGGCACGGTCGTCGGCAAGGATGCGCTGGTCGCCCGCGTATGGCCGCATACGGTCGTCGGGGACGGCAACCTGCGCGTCCACGTCAACGCGCTGCGCAAGGCGCTCGGCACCGACCAGCCTTATGTGGAAAACGTGGTTGGCCGGGGCTACAGTTTCGTGGCACCGCTGCACCAGCCGCCAGGTGCCGCCGCGCCGGCCGTGCCGATACCGCCCCCGCAACCGCGCCTCGTGGGCCGCGCGCAGGTGCTGGACAGCTTGCTCGGCGAACTGGCCGGCACGCGCCTGCTGACCATCGCCGGTCCCGGCGGCATGGGCAAGACATCGGTGGCGCAGGCACTGGCCGCGCGCGCCGCGCCGCGGTTCGGCCGCCATGTCTACAGCATCGACCTCGCACCGCTGGCCGACCCGGCGTTGCTGCCGGGCGTGGTGGCGCAGGCATTCGGCCTGGCCGCGCCGTTGTCCGCGGCGGCGCTGGCCGATGCGCTGCCCCATACGCTCCGGGTCTGCCCCGTGCTGCTCGTGCTCGATGGCTGCGAACACCTGATCGAAGCCGCCGCGGCGCTGGCCGGCACGCTGCTGCGCCGCATGGTGGCACTGCACATCGTTGCCACCAGCCGGGAACCGCTGCGCGCCGATGGCGAGCGCGTCTTCCGGCTGCCGCCGCTGGGGGTGCCGGGCGGGCCGGCGGGGGCGCCGGTGGCCGATCCGGTCGCGCTGGCCACGTATCCGGCGGTACAGCTGTTCGTCGAGCGGGCCAGCGCCGACGGCGGCTTCGTGCTCGATGCCGGCAACGCGGCGGCCGTGGCCGAGATCTGCCGGCGCCTGGACGGCATTCCGCTGGC
>DASVVD010001140.1:0-1983 GCA_036386715.1 Pseudoduganella sp. | reverse complement strand
CGATGCCGTCACTTACCGGGGACAGACCCCAACATCAGAAATTCATCTTGAACTGCACGCCATACGTGCGCGGTTCGTTCAGGATGCCGGTCAGGTTGTTGAAGTCGATCGCGCCCACCGATTGCACTTCGTCGGTGATGTTGCGGCCGTACAGCGCCAGGTCGTATTTGCCGTCGCCCCACTTGTAGCCCACGCGCAGGCCGCCTTCCAGCAGGTCCTTGGCCTTGTACTCGACCGCTTCGTACAGGAAGAAGTTATACGACGAGCGGTACGACCAGTCGGTGAAGGCATACACTTCGCCGTTGGCCACCGGGGCGGCGTATTTCAGCGTGAAGTTGTGTTGCCATTTCGGGGCGCGCGGCAGCGGGTTGCCGTCGATGAGGGCGACGCGGGTGCCGCCGACGAACGAGATCGGGTTCGTCACCGTGCAGCCGCTGCCGCACGGCAGCACGAACAGGCTGCCGTCCTGGATCTCGGTGTCGTTGTAGCTGGTGCCGAACGTGGCGCTGAAATTCTGCGACAGGTTGGCCTGCAGGTCCAGTTCGACGCCCTGCCCGATCGCCTTGTCGGCGTTGAGCAGCTGGTTCATGTTGACGTTGCCGCTGCCGGCGGTCAGCTGCTTGTCCTTCACGCGATAGCGGAACACGGTGGCGGCGAGGCGCGCGCGGCGGTCGAACAGGTCCTGCTTGACGCCCGCCTCATACGACAGCACCTTCTCGGCGCCGGCCATGGAAGGCTGGCTGGTGAGATCGTTCAGGCGGCCCTGCATCGACGGCGCGCGGTAGCCGGTGGCCACGCGCACGAACACGTTGGTGTCGCGGTTGACCACGTAGGTGCCGGAAGCGTCCCAGCTGATGTTGGTGGAATCGTCGGACAGCGGCAGGTAGGTGCGGCCGGTGGTTTCGATGCGCTGCGCGACGAAATCCTTCTTGTCGCTGGTGTAGCGCAGGCCGCCGCGCAGCTTGAGCCGCTCGTTCACGGCGTAGTTCAGCGAGCCGAAGGCGGCCCACGACCTGGCGTTCTGCGTCTGCGTTGCGTAGTTCGGCGACTGCGGGTTGCCCGGCGCCAGCGAGTTGAACGCGATGCTGTCGATCGTGATGTCTTCCTTGAAGTAGAACAGGCCGGCGATCCACTGCAGCGGCGCCTTGGTGTTCGACTCGGCGCGCAGTTCCTGCGAAATCTGCCGGTGGTTCGGGATCACGTCGGCCGTCTCGACCACGAACGGGATGAAGCCTGGCCCGTACGGCGGGGCGTACACGGCGCCATAGCCGCCGTCGACGTCGGCGCGGCTGTAGAACTCGAGCTTTTCATAGCCGGTAATGGAGTGCAGCGTGATGCCCGGCAGGTCCCACTGCAGGCGCACATTGCCGCCCTTGTTCTTCAGGTGCTGTTCGTTGATGCCGTCGGTCGGGTAACGGTCGAAATCGAAACCGTCCACCAGCTCGTTCGTGCCCGCCTTCAGGATATTGGCGCGGAACAGCGTGGCGGTGCCGTCCATGTCGCGGCCGTGCACATTGAACAGCGCCGAGAAATCGGCCGACGGTTTCACCAGCACCTGCAGCCGCGCGGCGTTGTCCTTGTAGCCTTCGAATTCGCGGGTGCCGGTGGCGCGCTCGTTGCTCACGCGGTCGCCGCGGTGCTGGGACGAGCCGGCGAAGCGGATCGCCACCGTGTCGCTGACCGGGAAGTTGAAGGCCCCGTCCACGTTGCGGATGCGGTCCTTGCCGAAGCCGGCCGCCAGGTAGCCTTCCTGCTTGAACACCGGCTTGGCCGAATCGAACTTGATCACGCCGGCCGGGGAGTTGCGGCCGAACAGTGTGCCCTGCGGGCCGCGCAGCACTTCCACCTGGTCCACGTCGAAGACCGGGAAGCCCTTCAGCATCGGGTTTTCCTGGACGATGTCGTCCATCACCAGGCCCACCGGCTGCGATGCGTTCTGGTCGACGTCGAACACCGGGAAGCCCTTCAACATCGGGCTTTCCT
>DASVVD010001139.1:0-3113 GCA_036386715.1 Pseudoduganella sp. | reverse complement strand
GCTGCATCTGCGAAAAGGAATACGAAACCGAGGACATGGCGCACTGCCCCGCCTACCAGGGCCCGATCTGCTCGCTGTGCTGCTGCCTCGATGCCCGCTGCGACGATGCCTGCAAGCCCCACGCGCGCTTCGCGCACCAGTGGGAGAGCGCGATGAAAAAGCTGCTGCCGGCATCGATGTGGCCCTACATGACCAGCGGGCTCGGTCACTACCTGATGCTGATGCTGGTGACGATGCTGTTCGTCGGCGCCCTGCTCGGCCTGCTGTATGCGCACGAGCAGAATGCGCTGGGCGCGGCCGGCGCGGCATTGCTGCCGGCGCTGCGGCTGGCCTACCTGAAGATCTTCGCCGCGCTGCTGCTGGTCAGCGGCATCGTGGCATGGTGGCTGGTGCTCACCGGTGCCAGCCGGCGCGTGGCGCAGGAGGAATCGAACCGGCAAACCAGCCTGTTGCAGCGCGAGATCGAGCTGCACGGCCGCACCGACGCCGCGCTGCAGCAGGCCAGGAAGGTGGCCGAGGCGGCGAACCAGGCCAAGAGCCGCTATATCGCCGGCATCAGCCACGAGATCCGCACGCCGCTCAACAGCATCCTCGGTTACGCGCAACTGCTCGACAACGATCCCACCATCCCCGTGCACCGCCAGGGGGCGATCCGCGTGATCCGCGGCAGCGGCGAACACCTGCTGTCGCTGATCGAAGGCACGCTGGACATCGCCCGCATCGAAGGCGGCAAGTTCAGCTTCGATATCCGCGAGCTCGATTTCCACGAGTTCATCGGCCAGCTGGTGCGCATGTTCGAGCAGCAGGCCGCTGCCAAGGGCCTGGCGTTCCACTACGAACCGGCAGGCGAACTGCCGCCCGTGGTGCGGGCGGACCGCCGGCGCCTGGGCCAGATCCTGATCAACATCCTCGGCAACGCGGTGAAATTCACGCAGCACGGGGCTGTGACGTTCCGGGTGCGCCATGCACGCGATCTCGTCACGTTCGAGATCGCGGACACCGGTGCCGGCATCCTGCCCGACGAGATGGAGCGCATCTTCGAGCCATTCTCGCGCGGCAGCGCCAGCCTCGGTGCGGGTGCCGCGCCCGGTACCGGGCTGGGCCTGCCGATCAGCAAGATGCTGACGCAGATGATGGGCGGCGAACTCACGCTCGACAGCACGCCCGGCGCGGGCAGCACGTTCAGGATCCTGGTGCGCGTGCCCCGCGTGCACGGCGCCACGCCGGCGGCCACGCGCGAGCCGGCCCGCACCGGTTATGCCGGCCCGCGCCGCAGGATCCTGGTGGTCGACAACGAGGCGGTCGACCGCGAACTGCTGGTCAACATCCTGGCGCCGCTGGGGTTTGAAACGGCGCAGGCACAGTCCGGCCAGGAATGCCTGGCGCTGTATCCGGTATTCGGCCCGGACCTGATCCTGATGGACCTGGCGATGCCCGGCATCGACGGCTGGGAAGCGAGCCGCATCATCCACCATGAACACCGTTCAACGGTGCCGATCCTGATCGTTTCGGCCAATGCCTACGACAAGGCGCTGGACAACCCGGCCGGCATTGCCGCGGAGGACTTCATCGTCAAGCCGGTCAACGTGGCCGAACTGCTGGAGCGGATCGGCCGGCGCCTGCAGCTCGAGTGGCTGACACAGGCGTCACTGCAGCAGGCGCCACCACCGCAGGCGCCACCGCCCGCGCCGGCGCCAATGCGCTGGCCGCCTGCCGCGCAGCTCGACGCCTTGCGCGGACAGGTCGCTTCAGGCTACGTGCGCGGCATTCGCGCCGAGCTCGACGCGATCGCCGCGGCCGGCCCCGATTACGATGCCTTCGTCACGGCGATGCGCGGCCATGCCGCCCGCTTCGACCTGGAAGCCATCTCACGATTCCTGGAACAGGGAGATCACCATGTCCAACAAACCACCTGAACGCCGCACCAGCCATGTCGTCCTCATCGTCGACGACGTGCCGGAAAATCTCGCCGTGCTGCACGATGCGCTGGATGAAGCCGGCTTCACGGTCCTGGTCGCCAACAACGGCCTGGCCGCGCTGGAACGCGCGCGGCAGCTGGTGCCGGACATTATCCTGCTCGATGCGATGATGCCCGGCATGGACGGCTTCGAGGTCTGCCGGCAGCTGCGTGCCAACATGGTCACGCGCGCGATCCCGGTCGTGTTCATGACCGGGCTCACGGAACCGGAACACGTGGTGGCCGCGTTCGATGCCGGCGGTACCGACTACATCACCAAGCCGGTGCGCCAGAGCGAGGTGCTGGCACGGATCGGCGCCCACCTGCAGACGGCGCGGCTGATGGACCAGGCGCGCAGCGCGCTCGACGCGTTCGGCAACGCGATGCTGGCCGTCACGCCGCACAACGGCCGCATCGTATGGCAGACGCCGCTCGCGCGGCAGTGGATGCAGCGCTATTTCAATACGGCGTGCGACCCGACGGATGACCCGGTGGAAAACCCGCTGCGCGACGTGCCCGATGCCACGCCGGAGGCGCTGGAAGCCTGGCTGGCTGGCGACAAGGCCGCGCCGTTGACGATCATCCGCGGCGCCACCCGCCTCGTGTTTACCGCGGCCGACACGGGCAGCAGCGAGCAGTGGATGATCGTGCTGCGCGAGGAATCCGACACCGCACGGGTGCAGGCCCTGATGGCGCTGCTGAAACTCACGCAGCGCGAATCGGAAGTGCTGCACTGGGTAATGATGGGCAAGACCAACCGCGATATCGGCGATATCCTCGGCACCAGCCCGCGCACCGTCAACAAGCACCTCGAGCATGTATTCCACAAGCTGGGCGTGGAGACGCGCACCGCCGCTGCCGCGCTGGCCGTGAACCGCATGCGCGCCGGCGCGCCGGCCTTGGCCGAGGTGTGAGGGAGCCATCATCGCGCCGCTGACCGCGCCGTTGACCACTTATGCGCGGCAGCGCCCTTCACTACCGGCGACCAGACCGGCGTGCCTTCCTCGAACTGGTTGTCGGTCAGGCGCCGCACATCGCTGCCGTTGGCGCGCATCACGTAGAGGTCGCCGTACGGCTGCGGGTTGTAGGCATGCAGCACGGCTTCGTCCTTGAAGCCGCCCACCGCGCTGGTGAAGGCGATCCATTCGCCATCCGG
>DASVVD010001138.1:0-9123 GCA_036386715.1 Pseudoduganella sp. | reverse complement strand
CGACCACCTGCACTGCGTGGTGCTGGCCACCGGCGACCCGCTGTGCCACGGCATCGCGCCCTATTTGGCGCAGCATCTGTGCGTGCAGGCGCTCGATATCCTGCCCAACCTGTCGACGCTGCAGCTGGCCTGCGCGCGCATCGGCCTGGCGTGGCACGATGCGCGCATCGTCTCGGTGCATGCGAAGGACGCCGGCGAATGGCAACGCGGCGCCACGCCCGCGCACGGCCTGTACGCGCTGGCCCAGGCGCTGCGTGCCGATGCCCGCCTGCTGGTGCTGACCAGCCCGGACAACAGCCCGGACCGCATCGCGCGGCTGCTGCTGGCCGAGGGACTGGGCGACGATTTCCTGATGGCGGTGGCGGAGAACCTGCTGCAGCCCGAAGAGCGGGTGGTGGCCGAACTCGGCATGCGCGAGGCGGCGGGCATGCGCTTCGCCGCGCTGAACGTCGTGCTGCTGTGGCGCGTGACGCCCGCGCCGCGCCCGGTGCGCTTCGGCCTTGCCGATGCGGCGTTCGTCCAGCGCCAGCCCGAGAAGGGCCTAATCACAAAGCAGGAAGTGCGCGCCGTGAGCCTGGCGCGCCTGCAATTGCGTGACGACAGCGTGGTGTGGGACATCGGCGCTGGTTCCGGCTCGGTGGGCCTGGAGGCGGCGCGCCTGTGCCCGCGCGGTCATGTCTACGCCATCGAGAAGAATGACGCCGACCATGCCATCGCCACGCAGAACCACGCGGCCTTCGGTGTGAGCAACTACAGCCTTCGCCACGGCAAGGCGCCGGACGGCCTGGATGCCTGGCCCGATCCGGATGCGGTCTTCATCGGCGGGTCGGGCGGCGAGCTGGCCGGCCTGGTCGCGACCGTGTCGCGGCGCCTGCGCCCGGGCGGCACGCTGGTCATGAACTTCGTCACGCTGGAAAACCTGGCCACCGCCACCGCCGCGCTGCAGGCGCTTGAAGCGGAAGGCGTGGCGTGGGACGTGCTGCAGCTGCAGGCCGCGCGCAGCAAGCCGATCCTGCACATGCACCGCATGGCGGCCGAGAATCCCGTGTGGATCGTCTGCGCGCAGCGTACCGGCGGGGCAGGGGCAACGACATGAACCGAATCGTTACCGAAGAAGCCGGCAGCTTCGGCACGCTGTGGGGCGTCTCGCTGGGGCCGGGCGATCCCGGCCTGATCACGCGCGCCGCCTGGGCGGCCCTGCAGCGGCGCGACGCGGTCTGGGTCTACCCGGCCCGCAGCGGCAAGACGCCCAGCTATGCGCTGGACATCGCGCACCGCGCCGGGCTGGTGCCGCCGGAAGACCACGCGCTGCTGCTGTTCCCGATGACGCATGACGGCGAGAAGCTGGCGCGCGCCTGGCTGCGCGCCGCCGAGGCCGTGCTGCCGTGGCTGCGCGCCGGCCGCGACGTGCTATTCCTGGTCGAAGGCGATGCCAGCACCTATGCCACGTTCGGCCACCTGGCGCGCACCGTGCGCGCCCTCGACGGGCGCGTGCCGGTCCAGGTCATCGCCGGCGTCAACGCCTTCACGGCCGCCTGCGCCATGGCCGACGTGCCGTTCGCCGAGCAGGACGACACCGTGGCCATCGTGCCCGCCGCGTATGGCGTCAGCGCCGTCGACCGGCTGCTGCCCGACTTCGACACGCTGGTGCTGATGAAGGTCAAGCCGATCCTCGACGAACTGATCGGCTGGCTGGAGCGGCGCGACCTGCTCGACGGCGCCCACTTCATCGAACGGGTCGGCGCACCGGACGAACGGCGCGTCAGCGGCGCCGCCATTCTCTCGCTGCGCGGTTGCAAGGTCAGTTACCTGTCTTTGCTGATCGTCAAGCACCCGCACCGCATTCGCGGCGAACGCATCAAGGGCTGCCTGCGCAAAAGCAGCCCGCCACTTTCACTTACGGAGAACGCATGACCCTTCCTGCCGATAGTCCAGCCAATACCGGGCCGCGCCTGTGCCTGGTGGCGATCACGAAGCACGGCGCCGCCCAGGCCGCGCGCCTGGCGGCCGACCTGCCAGAGGCCGACATCTGCACGGCCGCCAAATTCGCCGCCGCGTTCGCCGGCCTGCCGAACCGCGTGCACGCCTACCAGGGTGCCATGCGCGACGAGATCGGCCCGCTGTTCGCCGGCTACGACCAGGTGGTGTTCTTCGTGTCGCTGGGCGCCGTGGTGCGCCTGATCGCGCCGCACCTGCGCAGCAAGGACGAAGACCCGGGCGTGATCGTGGTCGACGATGCCGGCCAGTACGTGATTCCCGTGCTGTCCGGCCATGTGGGCGGCGCCAATGAATGGAGCGAGCGGATCGCCGTGCTGCTCGGCGCGGCACCGGTGCTGACCACGGCCTCCGATGTCGGCCGCACGATCCCCGTCGATATCCTGGGCCGGCACCTCGGCTGGCGCGTCGAGGCGCCCAAGATCAACGTCACGCGCGTGTCGGCGCACGTGGTCAACGGCGAGCCGATAGCGTTTGTCCAGGAGGCGGGCAGCCCGGACTGGTGGACCCGGCCCACGCCGCTGCCGGAAAACATCCACCGTTTCGACAGGTTCGCCGACGTGCCGCTGGAGCGCTACGCGGCGCTGCTGTGGGTCACCCATGGCGACGTGCCGGCGGAGCGCTGGGATGCGCTGCATGAGCGGCTGGTGGTGTACCGCCCGCCGGCCGAAGGCGCGGCTTGAACACTTACACCGTGGGCCTGGGCTGCGACCGCGGCGTGGCCCTGCAGACCGTGCGCGAAGCCGTGCAGGCCGCGCTGGCCGAAGCGGGAGCATCGCCCGGGCAGGTGCGTGCCGCCGCCACCATCGCGCTGAAGCGCGATGAAGCCGCGCTGCTGGCGCTTGCGCTGGAACTGGGCTGGCCGCTGCACTTCTACGAGGCCGGCGAACTGGCGGCCGTGCCCGTGCCGCATCCGTCCGCGACGGTGTTGCGTTTTACCGGCACGCCGTCGGTCAGCGAAGCGGCCGCGCTGCTGGCGGCCGGGGCGGGAACACCGATGACGGCACTGGTCGTCGAAAAACACAAATACCGGGGCGCCGATGGCAAGCATGCCACCGTCTCGATTGCAAGGAGCAACCATGAACGAACCATTTGAAACCCCGCCGGCATTGCACTCCCCGCAGGCTGGCAAGATCATGCTGGTGGGGATCGGCCCCGGCAGCGTCGAACACATGACCGGGCGGGCCCGCGCCGCCATCGCCGAGGCCGACGTGGTGATCGGCTACGTTACCTACATCAAGCTGGTGGCCGACCTCATCGAAGGCAAGGAAATCATCCGCAAGTCGATGACCGAGGAGCTGGACCGCGCCGTCAGCGCGCTGGCGGCGGCGCGCGCCGGCAAGAAGGTGGCGCTGATCTCGTCCGGCGACGCCGGCGTGTACGGCATGGCCGGCCCCACCTACGAGGTGCTGTTCCAGTCGGGCTGGACGCCCGACGACGCGGTGCAGGTCGAGATCATTCCCGGTGCCTCGGCACTGAACAGCTGCGCCGCTCGGGTGGGCGCGCCGCTGACGCACGACTTCTGCGCCATTTCGCTGTCCGACCTGCTGACGCCGTGGCCGACCATCGCGCGCCGGCTCGATGCCGTGGCGATGGCCGACTTCGTGGTGGCGCTGTACAACCCGAAGAGCGGGCGGCGCACACGCCAGATCGTCGAGGCGCAGCGCCTGTTCCTGCGCCATCGCCGTGCCGATACGCCGGTGGCGATCGTCAAGAGCGCCTACCGGCGCCGCGAGAACATCGTGTTCACCACACTCGACTGCATGGCCGACGCCGACATCGGCATGCTCAGCACCGTCCTGATCGGCAACAGCAACACCTTCGTGCGCAACGGCCTGATGGTGACGCCGCGCGGCTATGCCAACAAGTACGACATGGAGGAGGGCGGCACGACCCGCGACGGCGAGCGGGCCGGCCGTTCGCTGTCCACCGGGCTGCTGGGCTGGCTGGACACGCTGCAGGCCGAGCATGCCGCCGGCGCCAGCGTCGACACGCTCGCCGCGCGCCACCGGCTGCCGGCCGACTATATCCGTGCCACGCTGGCCGAGCCGTGGGACACCGAAGAGGCGACCGCCGGGGAGGCCGAAGCATGAGCGATCCGGTGATCACCACTGGCAGCCCTGCCGCGATGGAAGCCGTGGCTGAAACCTCGGTCGACAGCGCGGTCGACATCGTCAAGCCGAAGATCGGCAGCTACCGCCGCCACCTGCTGGTGTGCACCGGGCCGCGCTGCAGCGCGGACGGCCAGTCGCAGGCGCTGTTCGACAGCCTGGGCGACAAGCTGAAGGCGGCCGGCCTGACCACCGGCGAGCTGCGCGTCAAGCGCAGCCGGGTGAGCTGCTTCGCCGCCTGCAAGGGCGGGCCGATCGTCTGCGTGCAGCCGGACGGCACGTGGTACTACAACGTCACGCCGCAGAACATGGACCGCATCATCGACGAGCACCTGTGCAACGGCCGGCACGTCGACGAGCTGGTGTTCCACCAGGCCGGCGAGGAGTAGGCGGCCGCCGTCCTGCGTGCCGCCACCCGTCCTGCCGTGATGGCACAATCTGCCAACGCAGATAGCGCAGCCGCGAAAGGACGCCACTCTTGAACCTGGACCCCGACCCGCCGCCCCTGCCCGGGCACGGCGCGGCCAGCAGCCTGGACAGCGAGGCCCGCCGCATGAGTGCGCGCTGTCACCCGGTCATCCGGCTGGTGGCCCTGGCAACGACGCTGGCGTGCGCGCTGCTGCTGGGCTTTTCCGCGTGGTTCATCTGGTCGGCCAGGCAGACGCAGATCGCCCAGGCCGACGTGGCCATTACCAACGTGGCGCGCATGGTGGGGGCACAGGTCGAGTCCGCGATGAAGGCCGCCACCATCGCACTCACCGATGTGACGGAAAGGGCCCGATACGATCTTGCGCAACCCGATGCGCGTGCGCGGCTGGAAGCCCACCTGGCCGAGCTCGCGAGGACCACGCCCGAACTGCATGGCCTGTTCGTCTATGGCGCCGATGGCGCCTGGCTGGCAACGTCGCTGGACCGGCAGGTGGACGGTAACAACTTCGATCGCGCCTATTTCCAGTATCACCTTGCCCACCCGGGCAGCGCGATCCATGTCGGCGTGCCCGTCAAGAGCCGCTCGACCGGCGTATGGATCATTCCCGTTTCCCGGAGTATCCAAGGGGCCGACGGCAAGTTCGCCGGCGTCGCGCTCGTCACCTTGAAGATCAATTTTTTCGAGCGTATCTATGACGAGCTCGACATCGGCCGCACCGGCACCGTGCTGCTGATGCTGTCGGACGGCACCGTGGTCTACCGCCGCCCGTTCGACGAGAAGCTGATCGGGACCGATCTGTCGAAAGGAAATATCTACAAGGAGTTGCAGAAGACACGTGCCGGTTCGGCTTTCCTCCACGCCAAGGTCGACAAGGTCGTACGGCTCTACAGCTTCCGCCATCTCGACAACTTCCCATTCCTGGTGGCGGTCGGGCGGACCAGGGACGAGCTGCTCGGCAGCTGGCAACGCTCGAGCATGCTGATCGCTGCGGCCGCACTGCTCATCGGCGCAGTCTTCATCCTGTTCGCCAACCGGCTGGTCAGGCAGATCAGGATCCAGGATTCGCTCGACCACAAGGTGCGCATGTACTCCGAAGAGCTCGAGAGGCGCAATCTCGGCCTGCGTGTCCTGGCCCACACGGACAAGCTCACCCAGTTGGCCAACCGGCGCCGTTTCGATGAACTGCTCGAGCTGGAACTGAAACGCGCGCAGCGCGGCCGGGCACCGCTCTCGCTGCTGCTGATGGACCTCGACTATTTCAAGCAGTTCAACGACAGTTACGGCCACCTGGCCGGCGACGCCTGCCTGCAGAAGGCAGCAAGCGTCCTGGCCGAGGGCGCGGCCCGCGCCGGCGACCTTGCCGCGCGCTATGGCGGGGAAGAGTTCGCCGTCATCATGCCGGATACGGATGGCGCCGGCGCCGTGGCCGTCGCCGAACGGGTCCGCGCCTGCATCCTGGCGCTGCAGATTCCGCACCAGCATTCGCCCACGCAAACCGTTACGGCCAGCTTCGGCGTCGCCACGCTGGTACCGGATGGCGTGATCACGGTGGCCGACATCATCGCGTGCGCGGACCGGCATCTGTATGCGGCCAAGCAGAACGGCCGCAACCGGGTGTGCGCCGGCGTGCATGACGGCGCCACGTTGCCGTGAGATCAGTCGTTGCCCGGCGCGGTGCGGCGCGTCGGCCGCGGCGGCAACTGCAGGGCGGCGAGCGCCGTATAGAGCGGCGGCGTCAGCACGCGCGACACCGTGCTGGCCACTACCGCGCAAGCCATCAGGCTGAGCACCATGCTGTGGCCGTCCACCATCTCCATCACGATGATGAAGGCGGTCAGCGGCGCCTGGGTCGCGGCGGCCAGGAAGCCGACCATGCCGAGCGCGATAAGGGCGGCCCCGCCGGTGTAGCCGGTCAGCAGCGCGACATCGTGGCCCAGCGCCGCGCCGATGGACAGCGACGGGGCGAAGATGCCGGCCGGGATACCGGCCCAGGCGGTGAGCCAGGTGGCCACGAACTTGAGGAAGGCAAAGCTGGCCGGCACCGCGGCACTGTTGTCGAGCAGCCCGCGGGTCGCTTCGGTGCCGCTGCCCCAGGTCGCGCCGCCGGATACCGTGCCGATGATCGCGACCGCGAAGCCGCAGCCGATCGCGAAACGGACCGGATAGCGGGCGCGCCAGCGCGTCGGCCGGTCCGGTGACCGGCCGACGCGCTGGCATGTCAGCAGCAGGCGCGCGAACAGGCCGCCGGCGAAACCGGTCACCAGTGTCACCAGCACGCCCGGCCAGAGCAGGAACAGGCCGATCGGGCCCGGATGGATCACGCCGAAATGCGTGGCATTGCCGTGGAAGGACACGGCGATCAGGCCGGCCAGCACGATGCCGGCGACGATCAGGCCGCTGTTGCGCTGTTCCGGGGTGCGCGACAGTTCCTCGATGGCGAACATCACGCCGGCCAGCGGCGTGTTGAAGGCCGCGGCAATGCCGGCGGCGCCGCCGGCGACCAGCAGCGAATGGGCGCTGACGCCGCTGTGCCGGGGCAGCCAGCGCCGCGCCGCCAGCATCACGCCGGCGGCGATCTGCACCGACGGACCTTCGCGCCCCAGCGACAGCCCGCCCAGCAGGCCGGCCGAGGTGAGGCCGATCTTGGCCATGGACAGGCGCAGCGACACCAGCCGCGGCCGCCGGCCGCCGGACAGCGCCGGATCGAGGGCCGCCATCACCTGCGGAATGCCGGAGCCCGCCGCCCCCGGGGCGAAGCGCCGCGTCGCCCACACGATGACGCCGCAGCAGGCCGGCGTCCAGACCAGCGGCAGCCACCATGCGGTGCCGGCCAGGCCGAGGAACAGCCCCAGCGCGCTTTCCGCCAGCCAGGTGAAGCCCACCACCACCAGCCCGGCGATGGCGGCGGCGCCGACCACCACCACCCTGACGAGCCAGGCATCGCCCGAAGCAAATTCGCGCTGGAATGCCGAGCGGACGTCGTGCGGGGTGTTGTCAGGGGTATGCATGGAGGGCAGGGCGGGCGGGAACGGGCCCTCCATTATAAATGCATTCGGAGAAATGTATTAATGCCGGACGCCGTTGCCGTGCCCACCCCGGCGGCAACCGTCAGCCCTTCGGCTTCAGGTAGCCGTGCATGCCGAGCCAGCGGGCGAAGGCGTCGAACCAGCCGGTGCTGGTGGTCGTCTTCGGATACATGCCGAAGCCGTGGCCGCCCTGTTCGTACAGGTGCAGTTCCACCGGCCGCCGTGCCGCCTGCCAGCTTTCGACCAGGCCGAAGCCGGACCTGGCAAAGAACGGATCGTCCGCGGCCAGCGCGATGAACAGCGGCGGTGCGTCCGCCGGCACGGTGACCGCCGTAAGCGGCCCGTAGATATTGGCGATGAATGCCGGTTTCGCATCCTGTCCGTACAGTGCGGTCGACATCGTCAGCATGGCGCCGGCGGAGAACCCGGCCATGCCGACCCGATCCGGGTCGATCCGCCATTCCTTCGCGCGCGAGCGCACCAGCGTGAACGCGGCGCGTGCGTCGGCGATCTGCGGCGCCAGCGTCACGGCCGGATCCTGCTGTGGCTGCGGCTTTGCCGTACCGGAAAACATGCGGGCCATCTCGCGGCCGAATTCGCCCATGTCGGCTGGCGTCTGGTTCAGGCGGTACTTCAGCACGAACGCCGCCACGCCCCTGTCGGCAAGTGCCCGCGCCACGTCCCATCCCTCGTTGTTCATCGACAGCGTGCGAAAGCCGCCACCCGGCGCGACGATCACGGCGGCACCGGTCGCCTTGGCGGCACTTGGCAGGAACGGCGTCAGCGTGGCGACCGTGACGTTGCGCGCAAATGTGCTGCCGTATTGCTTGTGCCACGATTCCGGCACGGTCGCTCCCGGCAGCGGCCCCGTACCCAGCACGATCGCGCCGGGCTGGGCCGGCGCCGGGACCGGCGTCATCGCGTCGTCCTGCGCCGCCGCCGGCAGGGCGAAAGCGCAGGCCAGTGCGAGCGCCCCTGCGGCCAGGCAGGTTTTCGACAGGCGAACCGCCAGGCTGGCGGTATTCATGGATTCTTGTAGCTGCATTGTGTCTCCTCGGTTGTTGTCCGGCACTGCCGGTGTGGATGCGACCGGGCCGTTCATTGCGCGGGTACCGCGGCGCTCACGCCCGCCGTGCCCTGCGTGACCGGCTTCATCGTGCCGTCGGGGTTGTACCGGAGGCGTTCGACGGTGACCGCGCGCCGGCCGATCGCGCCGTTCATGTCGCCGACCGCCAGCGCGGCGTTGTGCAGGAACAGGTACCAGTTGTCCTTGAACTCCACGATGCCCGGATGGATCGTGAAACTGTACTTGCCGGAGCCGGTCAGCAGGCCGCGATAGGTCCATGGCCCGGTAATGGCGGGCGCGGTCGAATACGAGACATGTTCGTCGCGCTGGGTCGTCCGGTCGAGCGAGGCGTAGGTCAGGTAATACAGCTTGCCGCGCTTGTGCAGCCACGGCCCCTCCTCGAAGTGCGGCGGCGTGATCTCCCGGATCGGCCCATCGATCTCGATCATGTTCGGTTTCAGCCGGGCGATATAGCACTGGCGGTTGCCCCATGCC
>DASVVD010001137.1:0-3215 GCA_036386715.1 Pseudoduganella sp. | reverse complement strand
GTGGCGTGTTTGCGGGCGGCGGGCGGCGGGCGGCGGGCGGGGGGCGGCGGGCGGCGGGCGGCGGGCGGCGGGCAAGTATTGAATCGCGCAATTGCCGATGCGTGCTGTTTTTAAATTCTTTGCTGCGCGCTGCGGAGCACTTGGTGGTACTACCCCTGCCGGGCCCCTGTTGCGATTTCTCTCCGATTTTCAGGCAACGTTCTCTTGTACTCTCTTGTGTGCTCTTCTGTCCTCTCGCGCCGCATCATATCAATCGATTGGAGAGCAAAAGAGAAGCAGAAAGAACAAAAGAAGGAAATTGGTCCCAAAGTAGAGAATCTTCCCAATAAGGGAATAATTCTTCTCTTCAAGTCGCCGGGAATGTCGATTAGAGCTCGGGGATCCAATCGGGACCGTGGACCAAGCGGAACGCCTCCGGCACCAGTGACCAACGGCATTGCCACCGATCTTTATTCACTTCTTAGCAACATTCTCCAGAATTTCAACAATTCTCGCTTCAGCACTCTACTGCATTCTTCCCTCTCTTCCGAACCTTTTGCTACCAGCCGAGTCCAATACCAGAGAGCGTTAATGAACATTCGAGCGTGTTCGAGAAAATTGCAAAGGAGCCGGAAAATGAATGCAATAGTGACCGTGGGCCTGTCCGCCACCACCTTGCTCAAGCTGGCGCGGCATTGTGAAGAACTCGGGCAAGACGTCGACATCGGCATTGCCGTCGCCGGTATCGTGGAAGCCTGGCTCGCCGATCGCCAGTGCGCAGCGGCACTTGCCAGTGCGAACGGCATGCGGCCCGAAGACATACCGCGCGGCTACCATTGGAAGGAGCTGTTCCTGCCCCACGGCACGCGCCTGCGCCTGTATATCTACGGGCCGGATGAAACGGCGGTCGTCGTCGGCGACCAGTTGATCTTCCGCGGCGTTTCTTCCTCGCCGAACCAGTTCGTGCGCACTTTCAGGCATGTACCCTGCAACGCCTGGGACAACGTGGTGCTGCTGTTTCCCGGCGAAAGGAACTGGGTGCGAGCCAAACATCTGCGCCGCAGTCACGCCGGCCCGCGCGACCGGCGCGGAAAGCCCAGGCCGCCGAGGCAAACGCTGTATCCGGTGCCCTGATCCGGCAGGCCTGCGTCCCGAAACCCGCATCAGGCGCCCACGTTCTCGTCCTCGGCCTTGGCCTCCTGCATGGCCTGCGGCTCTAGATGCTCGGCGCTGACATTGAGCCAGATGAAACCGCCCCAGGCCAGCAGCAGCCCGGCCGCGCAGCCACCGATCACGCCGGCGTGGACCAGCAGTTCGGGGTGGCCGTGCAGCGACTGGAATGCCGATACCAGGCATTCGATCGACAGCGACACGACCACCACGATCATGAAGCGCGACAGGAAGCGCCGTACCCGGGTCGGCGTGCTGATGCTCAGTTCGCGCTGCACCTCTTCTTCCAGCACCGTCTGCCCCAGTTCGAAGGCGGCCACCGCGATCGTCAGCAGTCCCACGCATTCGAGGATGCTGACGAAGCGCGGTGGCGCGTCGGCTTCCATGACGGCCGTCAGCGCTTCCCACAGCTCCCACGCCGCCATGCCGACCAGCGCGACACCGCAGACAAAGAAGAAGACAGCCACGGCGATGTAGCCGGCTCCAAACAGTTTCAGCAGGACTTTCATTGTGCTCCACAAGCATATCGATATGCGGCAATATTCTCATGGCCGCGGGACCGCAGTCGCACGCAAGAAGCCGTACTTCGGTAAAATTCGTTAAACCAATGTCCAGGCGATGGTTTCTCAATCGGGCATCCACCCACTACCAAACATTATTACCTCCACTCCGTCAGGGTCCCAATGACATTCACCGTCCCGCTCAACCTCGCTGCCGCCGCGCTCCTGCTCGGGTTCCTGTACAGCCAGCAACGCCGCCATGCCACCTTCACCGTGCGCGTCTTCACGGCGCTCGGCCTGGGCGTGCTGTTCGGCGCGGTCCTCCAGGCGCTGTACGGCGCGGACAGCGGCGTGGTCAAGACCACCGGCGAATACCTCGACATCGTCGGCAGCGGTTACGTGAAACTGCTGCAGATGATCGTGATGCCGCTGATCATGGTGTCGATCGTGGGCGCGATCCTGAAGCTGCGCAACGCCACGTCGCTGGGCAAGATCAGCGCGCTGACGATCGGCACGCTGATGGCCACCACGGCGGTGGCGGCGGTCATCGGCATCCTGATGGCCAAGCTGTTCGGCCTGACAGCGGCCGGCCTGACCTCGAGCGCGGCCGAGGTGGCGCGCGGCGCCTACCTGGAAGGGCGACTGGCCGACGCGCAGGCAATCTCGCTGCCGAACATGATCCTGTCGTTCATTCCCGCCAACCCGTTCCTCGACATGACGGGCGGGCGCAAGACATCGACGATCGCGGTGGTCATCTTCGCCGTGTTCGTGGGCATCGCGGCGATCGGTATTGCCGACAAGAAGCCGGAGCTGTTCGTTTCGTTCGACCATGCGGTGAAGGTGGCGCATGCGGTCGTGATGCGCATCGTCACGATGGTGCTGCGGCTTACGCCCTACGGCGTGTTCGCATTGATGGCGCAGGTGGTGGCCACGTCGAGCTATGCCGACATCCTGCACCTGATCGGCTTCGTTGCCGCCTCCTATTGCGCGCTGGCGCTGATGTTCTGCGTGCACCTGGCCATCGTCGCGGGCACGGGCCTGAACCCGTTGCGCTTCGCCAGGAAAATCCTGCCGGTGCTGACCTTCGCCTTCACGTCGCGCAGCAGCGCCGGCGCGATCCCGATGAACGTGCAGACGCAGGTGCAGCGGCTCGGCACGCCGGAAGGCATCGCCAATTTTTCCGCCTCGTTCGGCGCCACGATCGGCCAGAACGGCTGCGCCGGCATCTACCCGGCAATGCTGGCCGTGATGATCGCGCCCACCGTGGGCATCGATCCGTTCACGGTCTCGTTCCTGCTGCCGCTGCTGGCCGTGATCACGATCGGTTCCGTGGGCGTGGCCGGGGTGGGCGGCGGCGCCACGTTCGCCGCGCTGATCGTGCTGTCCTCCATGAACCTGCCGGTGGCGCTGGCCGGCCTGCTCATTTCGATCGAGCCGCTGATCGACATGGGCCGCACGGCGCTCAATGTCAGCGGCTCGATCACGGCCGGCACCGTCACCAGCCGGATGCTCGGCCAGACGGACACGCGGGTGTTCGACGCCGACGCGCAGCTCAACCTGGACAGC
>DASVVD010001136.1:0-3645 GCA_036386715.1 Pseudoduganella sp. | reverse complement strand
GGCGAGGAGTTCGCGGTGATCCTGCCGAACCAGTCGCTGAAAGGCGCGGCCATCGTGGCGGAGCGGATCCGTTGCCGTGTCGAGGGACTGCATTTGCCGAATCCTGGCGCGGCGAACCGGTTCGTGACGGTCAGCGTCGGTGCCGCGACCGCGCTCGCGGCGCCGGAATGCGATCCGTCGCAGCTGCTGGCCACGGCGGATGCCGCGCTGTACCGCGCTAAGCACATGGGGCGCAACCGCATCAGCCTGACGCGGGAGACCGAAAGGATCCTCGATCAGGCGTACGGGAGGTAATCGACGCCGTTCTCGATCATGCCGATCAGCTTGGCCTGCAGCTCGGGCGATTCCGAGAAACCGGTGACGATTTCGCCGCGTGTGACGCCCGCGTCGAGCGCCCCGACCCAGAAGGCCAGGCCACCGTCGTCGAAACCACGGTCCAGGGCATTGATATATAACTGCTTCACGAAACTGGTATTGTCGAGGGCGCCATAGAGGCGCAGGTATTCGGCGCTTTGCGTGAATTCCTGCGCCACCGCACCGATCCCCATGCCGTGCTCCATGCCGTTCAGCCAGTAGCCGATGCCGGCGCTGTCCGGCGCGCGATCGAAGGCAGCCTCGTAAAGGCGATACAGCTTGCCGATGTCGCCAGCGAAGTCCAGCGCCACCGAAGCATCGGCGAACCGCAGCCGTTCGACGTTGACCACGATATCGACCACCCCCGTGTCGGCAGCAATGACCGTGAAGCCCTCGCCGGCCGCCCTGACCTGGTAGTTCGCACGCACGCCGCCGACCACCACGACGTCCAGCCCGGCGCCGCCATCGATCCGTTCGGCACTGCCGATCGCGGTGATGATGTCGTTGCCATCCGTGCCATGCTGCTCCGCGGCCGCCGTGAAACTGTCGGCGCCCAGCGTACGGTCCGCGAAGCGCAGGCTTTCGACGCCGCTCAGGATATCGGTGCCCTCGCCGGTCACCGTCAGCGTGGCACCGTCGCGCACCACGGTATAGCTGGCGAAGTTTTTCGTGAACACCACGGTATCGTTGCCGTTGCCGCCGGCGATCGTGTCGTTGCCCGTGCCCTGGTAGAACGTATCGGCACCGGCACCGCCGGTCAGCGTGTTGCCAGCCGTGTTCGCGTAGATCTTCGAGCCGCCGGAACCGGCGATGGCGCTTTCGATCGTGACACCGTAGGCAATCGAGACATTGTTCAGGCCGCGCGCCGTTTCGCTGAATGCGCCGGCATTCAGGTTGATCACCGTTGCGCCGCTGCAGGCGGAGAAGTCGAGCACATCGCCGCCGCCCGCATCCCAGATGCACATCGGCGCGGTGTTGGCCACCAATGCATAGGTATCGTTGCCGGCGTGGTAGCGCATGTTGGTGCCATACAGGTACTGGATCGCCTGGATGTCATACAGCATTGCCGTCACCTGGAACTTGTGGCCGATCGCGTAGCCGGTCGGATCGTTGTACGACATCTGCGTGTAGTCGCCGTTGTCGGTGGCCGCGGGCAGGAACGGCCCGTCGACACCCGAGCCGGTGGCATCGTAGTCACCGGGATGCTTCAGGCCCAGCATGTGGCCGATCTCGTGAATCAGCACCGACGGGGCATAGCTGCCGGGCGTGAAGACCGTGTTGTACGACGCCGTGTTGTTCATGTACATCTGTACCGAGCCGACGCCGGGGTCGGGAAGGTAGGCATAGGCGCTGCTGTTGCTCTGCACATTGGTGCCGAACTGCAGCTTGCTGGCACCTGATGCCACTTCCACGAACGTGATATCGGCGACCGCGGCCCACTGCCCCAGCGCTTCGCGCACCCCAGCCTGCTGCGTGGCCGACATGGCCTGGAACCCGTTCCGGTCGTCCATCGACGCGCCCAGGGGTGCGCGCGCCAGGAAACTGTACGTCAGCGTGACGGGCGTATGCGCCGCGCCGTTCCAGCTGCTGTAGACAAGGGCATCGATGGCAATGCTGCCGGTGCTGAGGCTCATGATGGTCCGCGATCGTGAAAAGTTAGCCGCATGGTAGCACGGCCCAGGCATGCCTTGCGGCAATAAACCACATTTAGTTGCTCCACGACATCACTACACGACACATCACCACGCAGGCTGCCGGAACGACAAGGGGCGCCACGGCGCCCCTTGTTCACGACAGGTCGAACGATGCTAGTGGCTGCCGCCCTGCGCACCGCCCGGGCTGACGGCCGGGCCTGCAACGGTGGCCGGGGCCGTGCTCATGCCCAGCGTGCGCGACAGGAATCCCCAGCGGTCGGCCACTTCCTCGATCTGCTTCGAGGTGGGCTTGCCGGCACCATGGCCGGCCTTCGTCTCGATGCGGATCAGCACCGGTGCCGGGCCGCCCTGCGCCGCCTGGGCAGCGGCGGCGAACTTGAAGCTGTGCGCCGGCACTACGCGGTCGTCATGATCGGCCGTGGTCACCATCGTGGCCGGGTAGCAGGTGCCGGCCTTGAGGTTGTGCAGCGGCGAATACCCGACCAGCGCCTTGAACTCTTCCGCGTTGTCGGACGAACCGTAGTCGGATGTCCAGGCCCAGCCGATCGTGAACTTGTGGAAGCGCAGCATGTCCATCACGCCCACGGCCGGCAGTGCGGCGGCAAACAGCTCGGGGCGCTGCGTCATCGCCGCGCCGACCAGCAGGCCGCCGTTGCTGCCGCCGCCGATCGCCAGTTTCGATGGCGATGTGACCTTGTTGGCAACCAGCCATTCGGCGGCGCCGATGAAATCGTCGAACACGTTCTGCTTGCGCAGCTTCGTGCCGGCCTGGTGCCATTGCTCGCCGTACTCGCCGCCGCCGCGCAGGTTGGCCATGACGTAGACGCCGCCCATTTCCACCCAGGCCAGGTTGGCCACGGAGAATGCCGGCGTCAGCGGGATATTGAAGCCGCCATAGCCGTACAGGTACGTCGGGTTGCTGCCGTCGCGTTTCATGCCTTTCTTTGCGACGATGAACATCGGTACTCGCGTGCCATCCTTGCTGGTAAAGAATTCCTGGCGTGTCTCATAGGCGGCCGGATCGAAATCCACCTTCGGCTGGCGATATACGGAACTCTTGCCCGATTTCAGGTCGTAGCGGTAGATCGTTGCCGGCGTGGTGAAGCTGGTATAGGAATAAAACGTTTCGGTATCGCCGCGCTTGCCGCCGAAACCACCGGCCGAGCCGATGCCCGGCAGCGCCACGTCATGCAGCGGTTTGCCGTGCAGGTCGAACACCTTGACGGCGCTGTACGCATCGGCCAGGTACTCGGCCACCAGCTGCCCGTTGACGATGTTCGCGCTTTTCAGCGTCTGCCGCGATTCCGGCACGATGGCCTTCCACTTGCCGGTGCGCACGTCGATCGCCGCGATGCGCGACTTCGGCGCACCCTTGTCGGTCACGAAATAGAACAGCGGGCCGTCGTTGTCGATGAAGCTGTACGACGCATCGAAGTCCTCGAGCAGCCCGGTGACTTTCGCGCCCGGCGCCTTGAGGTCGCGGATGAAGATGCGGTTCTTCGGATCGGTGCCCTGCGAGGAGCTGATCACCAGGTAGCGCCCGTCGTCCGTGACTTCGGCCTGGAAGCCCCACTCCTTCTGGTCCTTGCGCTCGTAGACCAGCACATCCTGCTCCTGCGGCGTGCCCAGCTTGTGG
>DASVVD010001135.1:0-5048 GCA_036386715.1 Pseudoduganella sp. | reverse complement strand
GGCCAGCCAGGACAGCGGCCAGACGTTTGCCGCCCGCCCCCTGAAAAACCGTTTCCCGTTCACCGGCGCCGCCGTGGCGCCGGACGGCAGCCTGGTGATCGTCGGCGCGCGCGGCCTGCAGCGCCTGCCGGCGGCGAGCCTTGCCGCCGGCGTCCCCAATACGAGAGCAGCCAGACCATGACCATGCATCACCACCATGACCACGAAGAAATGCCCGGCGCTTCCTTCGATCCTGCTTCCGGTAACCGCATCGAACGCTTCGTGTTCGGCCACCGCCGCTGGCTCCTGGCGCTGTGCCTGCTAGTGACGGTGCTGCTGGGCTGGCAGGCCGGCCGCATCGTGCCGAACGCCAGCTTCGAAGGCATGCTGCCGATGACCCATCCATACCTGCAGAACTACCTGGCACAGCGCAAGAACCTGGTGTCGCAGGCCAACAGCCTGCGCATCGTCGTCGAGAGCAGGGCAGTCGGGAACAAGGGCGACAAGGCCGGTGGCGGGGTGCTCGACGCCGCCTACCTGGACACGCTGCGCCGCATCAACGACGACGTGTTCCTGCTGCCGGGCGTGGTGCGGGGGCAGCTGAAATCGCTGTGGACACCCTCGACGCGCTGGACCGCCGTGACCGAACGCGGTTTCGAAGGCGGCACGGTGATCCCGGACGACTTCGACGGCAGTCCCGCCGCCCTGCAGCGAGTGCGGCTGAACATCGAGCGCTCCGGCGAAGTGGGGCAGCTGGTGGCGCGCGACTTCCAGTCCAGCGCGCTGATCGTGCCCCTGGCCGAACGCGACGACGCCGGCCGGGAACTGGACTACGCCGCCTTGTCGCGCCAGCTGGAACGCCTGCGCGCCAAGTACGACAACGAGCACATCGCCCTGCACGTCACCGGTTTCGCCAAGGTGGCCGGCGACCTGCTCGAGGGACTGGCACAGGTGCTGGCCTTCTTTGCCATGGCGGCCCTGATCGTGACGGTCATCGTGTTCTGGTACACACGCTGCCTGCGCAGCACGCTGCTGGTGGTAGCCTGTTCGCTGGTGGCGGTGGTATGGCAGCTGGGCATGCTGCCGCTGCTCGGCTATGCACTGGACCCGTATGCGGTGCTGGTACCGTTCCTGGTGTTCGCCATCGGCATGAGCCACGGCGCGCAGAAGATGAACGGCATCATGCAGGATATCGGCCGCGGCATGTCGCGCCTGGTGGCCGCGCGCTTCACGTTCCGGCGGCTGTTCGTGGCCGGCTTCACGGCCCTGGCGTGCGACGCGGTCGGCTTCGCGGTGCTGATGATGCTCGACATCGTGTCGATCCGCCGGCTGGCGATCACCGCCAGCCTGGGCGTGGCGATCCTGGTGTTCACCAACCTGATCGTGCTGCCCGTGCTGCTCAGCTACACGGGCGTGAGCCTGCGCGCCGCCCGCCGCGCCGCGCAGGCCGACACGGACGAGGGCCGTTCATTGTGGACCTGGCTGTGCCGGTTCACCGGCACCCGCTGGGCCAGCGGCGCGATCGTGGTCGCGCTGCTGCTGGGTGGCGTCAGCCTGCATGCCAGCCGCCTGCTGCAGGTCGGCGACCTGGACGCCGGCGCGCCGGAATTGCGGCCGCAGTCGCGCTACAACGTCGACAATGCCTACCTGACAGGGCACTACAGCACCAGCAGCGACGTGCTGGTGGTGATGGTCCGCACGCCGGTGCAGGGCGCCATGCAATACGCGGCGCTGGAAAAGGTCGACGATCTCGAATGGCGGCTGCGCCAGGTCGCCGGCGTGGAAACCACGCAGTCGGTGGCATCGCTGGCACGCCAGGCCGCGGTGGCGATGAACGAGGGCAATCCGCGCTGGTACGACCTGGCGCCGAACCAGGGGGCGCTCAACGCCGCCAGCGCGAAGGCGCCGCGCAGCCTGGTCAACCCGGACTTCTCGCTGCTGCAGGTGCAGGTCTACCTGGCCGACCACAAGGCGCAGACGCTGCGCCGCGTGACGGCCGCGGTGGAAGCCTTCGCCAAGGAGAACGACAGCGCCGATGCGACCTTCCTGCTGGCCGCAGGCAATGCCGGCTTCGAGGCGGCCACCAACGCTGTGGTGGAACAGGCCAATCATCAGATGCTGCTGCTGGTGTATGCCGCCGTGGTGCTGCTGGCCTACATCACGTTCCGCTCGTGGCGGGCGGTGGCTTGCGCCATCATCCCGCTGGCGCTGACCTCCGTGATGGCCGAGGCGCTGATGGTGTGGCTGGACATCGGCCTGAAGGTGGCCACCTTGCCGGTGGTGGCGCTGGGAGTGGGGATCGGCGTCGACTACGCGCTGTATGTGCTGAGCATCATGCTGGCCCAGCTGCGCCTGGGCCGCACGCTGGCCCAGGCCTACCACCGCGCCCTGCTGTTTACCGGCAAGGTGGTGATGCTGACCGGGGTGACGCTGGCGCTGGCCGTGGCGACCTGGGCGTTCTCGCCGATCAAGTTCCAGGCCGACATGGGCATCCTGCTGGCGTTCATGTTCATTGTCAACATGATCGGCGCGCTGGTGCTGCTGCCGGCACTGGCGCGCTTCCTGCTCAAGCCTGCCGTGATAGCACCGGCGACATCGAGCGAAGGGGCCGGCGCGCGGCCGGCGGATTGCGCCGCCTGAGCGCTGGGCTGTCAAACGCCCGGCGGCCGCCGGGCGATCTCATTGAGCCGGGCAGCCAGGCCCGCGACGCGCCCGGCCGCCAGGCCGAACGTGGTTTCCAGTTCATGGGCTATCGCGTCGCCCGACGCCAGCTCGCGCCGGGTGACGGGGGCGCCGATGCCGTGGAACGCATAGCGCGCGTTGTGCAGCACGTGCCGCCCGCCGTCGACCGTGCGCACGGCGATCAGGTCGCGCGTGAAATGGGAAGCCGGATGGGTCGACACATACCAGTTCGACATCTCGATATCCACCGGGTAGGCGGGCCGCAGGTCGAACGCGTACAGCGGCGCCCAGCCGCCATCGGTTTCGCTTTCCAGCGTGTACCCGTCGCCGTCTTCGGTGATGCGGTACATGCCGTGCGGCGTGGCCTGCGCCAGGCCGGGGGCCAGCCGCAGCGGTGCGGTCGGTGTCGCCTTGCCGAAGCCGGTATCGGAAATGAAGCGTTCACCGTCGATATCGGCCAGCAGCAGCATGTGCGTGCGCGGTGTGACCACGCCCGGCGCAGCATTGATGCGCACCCGGGCCAGCAACGGGGTCGTGTCGTATCCCAGCGTTTCCAGCGCGTGCCGGTACAGCAGGTTGTGTTCGAAGCAGTAGCCGCCGCGGCGCTGGGTGAATTTCGCCAGCAGTGCCGAAAGGTCGAGCGGCACCGGCAGGCCGGCCAGCGGGGTCAGGTTCTCGAACGGAATGGCTTCGATGTGGCCGCGCTGCAGTCGGGCCAGCCCGTCTGGAGAGGGCGCGGCGCCGGGCGCCACGCCGATCAGGTCGAAATAGGACGACAGTGCGTCGATGGCAGGGGACACAGGATTCTCCCGTTGATGCGAACGGGAGCAGTGTAACCCCTCAGGATGTCGCCTTACGAGGTTGACTTATACATGCAACGAGGCGTCAGGAAGCCATCGCGTAGCGCTCGAGCCAGTGCGCGTAGGGCGCCGGCAACACCCACGACGGCCGTTGCACGCCGAGTTCCTTGGCGGCGCGGTACGGATAGTGGGGGTCGGCCAGCATTGCACGGCCCACCATGACCAGGTCCATCTGGCCTTCGGCGATCACGCGTTCGGCGTTGGCGGGCGAGTCGATGCCCCACGACGCGGCGACCGGCAGGCCGGCTTCGCGGCGCACGCGCTCGGCGATCGGCGCCAGGAAGGCCGGGCCCCACGGGATGGCGGTTTTCGGGATCGAGAAGCCGACCGACACGTTCAGCAGGTCGAGCCCGCCTTCGCGCATTCTTGCCGCCAGTGCGATGGATTCGTTCAACGTTTCCTCGTCGCGGCCGTCGTATTCGATGACGCCGAAGCGGACCGTCAGCGGCAGGTTCTCCGGCCACACTTCGCGCACCGCGGCCAGCGTCTCGAGCAGGAAGCGGCTGCGGTTCTCGAAGCTGCCGCCGTAGAGGTCGTCGCGCTGGTTGGCATGCACCGAGAAGAAGGTCTGCGCCAGGTAGCCGTGGGCGAAATGCAGCTCCAGGTATCGGAAGCCGGCATCGCGGGCGCGGCGTGCCGCCTGCACGAAATCGGCCTTGACGCGCTCGATGTCGGCGATCGTCATTGCCTGCGGCACCTTCGGCAGGTTGGCGCCGAACGCGATGGCCGACGGGGCGATCGTCTGCCAGCCGCGCGGGTCGCCTTCGGCAATGTGGTCGTCGCCTTCCCACGGGCGGTTGGCGCTGGCCTTGCGGCCGGCGTGGGCGATCTGGATGCCGGGCACCGCGCCGCCGGCGGCAATCGCCGCGGCGATCCGCGCCATGCCTTCGGCCTGCGCGTCGTTCCACAGGCCCGTGCAGCCGGGGGTGATGCGGCCTTCCGGCGAGACGGCGGTGGCTTCGACGATCACCAGGCCGGCGCCGCCGCGCGCGATGCTGGTGTAGTGGGCCAGGTGCCAGTCGTTGGTGAAACCGTCGATGGCGCTGTACTGGCACATCGGCGGCACGGCGATGCGGTTGCGCAGCGTGACGTCTTTGAGTTTGAATTCGGTGAAGAGTGCGGACATTTCTCGGCTTTCATGGCGCCGGCCGGTTGGCCAGCTTGCAGGAGTAGCACTGTATGCGAACGCCGGGATCATGTAAACTAATGGACACTTATCCATTCCATTAGAATTGCTTATGCATCCTCCGCAGTGGCTGCAATCGTTCGTCGCGCTGGCGCATACCGGCAGCTTTACGCGCGCGGCCGAAAGGGTGGGGCTCACGCAGGCCGCCGTCAGCCAGCACGTGCGGCAGCTCGAGGACCGGCTCGGGCCGCTGCTGATCCGGCGCCCCCGCGCGATCGAACTGACGCCGGCCGGCACCGCGCTGCTGCGCTACTGCGCCGAGATCGAAGAGGCCGACCGCCGCCTCGTCGCCCGGCTCGCCGACGAGGATGCCTGCTGTGGCGACGTGGGGCTGATCACGC
>DASVVD010001134.1:0-12880 GCA_036386715.1 Pseudoduganella sp. | reverse complement strand
GGCCAGCCAGTCATAGGCGGCAAGATAGCGTTCGTTATGGCCCAGCAGTTCGGCCAGCATGTCGCGTGCTTCCGCCATCTTGCCGCGCAGCGCCAGCGTTTTTGCCTGCCCCAGCCGCGCCCACGGCGCGCTGCGTTCCTGCCACACGGCGGCGTACACGTGTTCGGCCTGTTCCGGCTCGCCCAGCAGCAGGTGGGTTTCCGCACGCAATCGCATGAAATCCGTCCTGTAGCGCGGCTGCGCGGTTTCCTGTTCGGCGCAGGCGGCGATCGCCGCGCGGTGCTCGCCTTCGTCCAGCAGGCGCTGCACGGGCGCCAGGGCGGCGCGGCGGTCCAGCGCGCGCTCGATACGGGCCAGCAGCGTATCGGCCTTGAACGGTTTCAGGATGTAATCGTCCGGCATCAGTTCGGCCACGCTGGTGACCTTGCTGCTCTGCCCTTCTGCCGTGACCATGAAAAACAGCGTGGCGGGTGAAATCAGTTCCTGCTGGCGCAGGTCTTCCAGCAGCTGCTGGCCGTCCTGCCCGCCTTCGAGTTCGTATTCGCACAGGATCAGGTCGAACTGCCGCGCCGCCAGCATGCGCAGCGCGGCTTGCGCATTCGTTGCCACGTCCACGCGGGACAGGCCCAGTGTGGTCAGCATGTTCTGCAGGTTCGCCCGCATGCCCGCGTGCGGCTCGATCAGCAGCGCGGCAAGGCCATTCAGTGGGGCCATTTCAGTTGCGCCATGATAGTGTCGAAAGAAGTTTCTCAGCACATAGGATATGCGCCAGGCGGGGGGTGCGTCGCGCGCGACGAGCATTTTTATGCCATGCGATGACACTGGCGCAACAGTGCCACTGCAGACTGCTTATCGGTGCCCCTTGCGTACGCAACGGCTCTTGCCGGCCAGGTCGATATTCTGGTAGCGGATTTCATACTTGCCGCTCGCCAATCCTTCGACGATGAACCGGTCCTGCGCCTGCACGAACACGTAGCGCACGTTCGAGCGATGCTCGAGGTCGTAGACCTTGATGAACACCGGGAAGGCGTTGTCGCTGTTGTCCAGCCTCAGCTGGGTATCCGTGCCCTTGTTCATCTGCGGGAACCCTGTCACGTAACCCGACTGCGTGGGCCACGGCTCGCCGTTCGGCGCCACCAGCGCCGGCGTCTCGTTTTCGCAATCGCCGGCGTAGCCGGGCAGGATCACCTGCGACAGCGCCACCACCTTGATCGGCGGCGGCTGCGTGTCGTCCTCCGGGGAATACGGGCGTGGTGCGGTTTCCCAGCCATCGCCGCTTTCCGTCGTGGCGGCAGGGTGGGGATAATGCGTGGCGGTGGCGGTCACTTCGCCGGCCGGCTTGCCGCTCCAGGCGGCGGCCAGCACGGCCGATACCTGGCGGGGCTCGGTCACCGTCAGCACGCCGCCCAGCCAGCCTGCGGCCAGGCACGTGACGGCGGTCAGCCACCAGCGCCAACTGGTCAGCAGCCGCCGGCGATGGCGCACGGATGCCACCTGGTCCGACCATGCCTGCGCCGGCCCGTCCGCCTTGCGATCGGGGTCGTCCTGGCGGGTGCTTTCGACCAGTTCGATTTCGTATTCTTCGTGGGCGATCCAGTCGTCGTGCTCCTTGCGCCGCTGCGGATCGGCCAGCGTGCCATAGGCGGTGTTGACGATCGCCATGATGCGGGCGGCACGTTCGTCGCCCGGGTTCTTGTCGGGGTGGTATTTCTGGCTCAGCGCCTTGTAGGCGGCACGTACGACTTCCTGCGGCGCGCCGCGCGCCACTTTTAGGTTGTCATAGTGTGTATGAATCTTTCCCATCGTTCCAGTATTGTCAGCTGCGCGTCACGACGGGTTTCGCGCCAGGTCAACCATGATAGCCGAACTTATAACTATTTTTGCACGGATGCAGGCGCAAGGCAGCGCCCCTGCCGCCATCGAGGGGCACGGCATCCGCCCCGGCTACAGCCGGTGTGCCCGGTCGCCGGCGGCGATTGCCGGCGGCAGCGCAACGCCGTTGCCGACCACCAGTACCTTGAACAGTTCGCCCATTTCCGCCGGCGACAGCAGCTTGTGCACCGCGTTGGCTTGCGGCAGGTAGGCTTTGCTGTCCGCCGGATCGGTGCGCAGCAGCAGGTCGCCGATGCCGGCAGCCAGCAGGAAGGATGCCTGGCTCATGTAGGCAAGCACTTCCACCCCGGCGGCATGGGCGGCCAGCGCCATGGCGGTAAAGTCCACGTGCGCGGTAATGTCCTGCAGGCCCGGCAAATAGAAGGGATCGGGGTGCGCATGGTGGCGGTAGTGGCACATCAGCGTGCCGGCCGAGCGGTCCGGGTGGTAGAACTCGTGCGCAGGGAAGCCGTAATCGACCAGGATCGCGGCGCCGCGGCCTTTCGCCAGCAGCGCGCCGAGCGTGGCCATGAAACCGCAGGCGGTGCCGTGCAGTTCCGTCACATAGCCTTCCGGCAGGCTGTCATGCTCCGGGACCTGCCGGGCGATCTGCTCCAGCAATGCCGGTGCCGGTTCTGCCGGCAGGTAGTCGAAACGCCCGTCCGCCACCGTCACGCACTGCTCGCGCCAGCCCTCGGCCGTCTTGACGACGAGGTGGACCGGCATCGCGTCGAGCACCTCGTTGCCGAGCACGACGCCATCGAAGGTCTCGGGAAAACGGTCCAGCCAGACGACCTGCGGGAAATCGCGCAGCGCTTCCTGCTGCCGCGCCCGCAATTCGCCGGACAGCTCGACGATCGTATATTGCGCCACCGCGACGCCCATTCCGGCCAGCTCGGTCAGCACGTCGCGCGCTAGTTTCCCGGTGCCGGCACCGAATTCGAGGATGTTGGGTGCGCTTTGGGCGATAATGTCGGCGGCAACGCGCGCCAGCGCGGCGCCGAACAGGGGCGACATCTCCGGCGCGGTGGTGAAATCGCCATCCTTGCCCAGCTTGGCGGCACCGCCCGTGTAGTAACCGAGGCGGGGCGCATACAGCGCTGTTTCCATGAAACTGGCAAAGGACAGCGCGCCATCGTGCCGGGCCACGTCGGCGGCGATCTGCTGCTGCAGGGAGTGCGACGCGGCCAGCGCGTCCGGAGAAGGTGCGGGAAGTGACATCCCGGCATTGTAGCGAATCGGCAAACCAGTGACGACATGACGACGACAGAACAACATTCCGCCCCCGCGGCGCTCGTAACAGGCGCGGGCCGCCGGCTCGGCCGCGCGATCGCGCTGGCGCTGGCACGCGCCGGCTGGAACGTGGCCGTGCATTACCGCGCTTCCCGCCCCGATGCCGAACAGGTGGCGGGCGAGATCGTTGCGCTGGGCCGGCGCGCGGTGCTGCTGCACGCCGACCTTGCCGACGAGGCGGCCGTCAAACGGCTGCTGCCCGCCGCCATCGAGGCGCTGGGTCCGGTCACCTGCGTGGTCAACAACGCCTCGCTGTTCGATTACGACAGCGCGCTCGACTTCACGGCCGCCAGGCTCGATGCGCACATGCGCGCCAACGTGGCCGCGCCGGTGCTGCTGGCGCAGGCACTGCATGCGCACACGGCCGACGGTGCCCAGGGCGTGGTCGTCAATCTGCTGGACCAGAAGCTGTACAATCTCAATCCCGATTTCCTGTCGTACACCTTGTCGAAAGCCGCGCTGCACACTGCCACGACGGTGCTGGCGCAGGCCCTGGCACCCAAGGTGCGCGTGGTCGGCGTGGCGCCGGGCATCACGATGGTATCCGGCGACCAGAGTGCCGAAAGCTTCGAGAAAGCCCACACGCAAACGCCGCTTGGCCGTTCCAGCACGCCGGAGGACATTGCCGCCGCCGTGCTGTATGCGGCCACCGCGCGCGCCGTCACGGGCACCACGCTGCTGGTCGACGGCGGCCAGCACCTGCTGCCGCTGTCGCGCGACGTCATGTTTCTCGCCAAATAACCTTTACTATTCCATATTGCCCATCATGCTGTCCGCCCTTACCCACCCCCACCTGCAAGACTGCCGCCGGCTGTTCCTGCGCAATTACGAAGTGCTGATCAATATCGGCGTGCACGACTTCGAGAAAAAGGGCGAACAGCGCGTGCTGTTCAATGTCGACCTGTATATCCCGCTGGCCGTGTCCACGCCGAAGGCGGACGAACTGCACGAAGTGGTCGACTACGACTTCATGCGCGACACGATCGCCGCGCGCATGGCCCAGGGCCACGTGCACCTGCAGGAAACGCTGTGCGACGACCTGGCCGAGGCGCTGTTGGCCCATCCGCGCGTGCGCGCGGTGCGCCTTTCCACGATGAAGCCGGACGTGTACCCGGACTGCGAAGGCGTGGGTGTCGAAGTGTTCCGTATCAAGGATGCAGCATGAACGCCGTCGTGGAAAACAGCGCCGACAAGACGGCGGACAAGGCAGCCGACAAGATCGCCTACGAGAACAACAAGCTGCACAAGCGCCTGTGCCGCCTGGTCGGCCAGGCGATCGGCGACTTCAACATGATCGAGGACGGCGACAAGGTGATGGTGTGCCTGTCCGGCGGCAAGGACAGCTACGCGCTGCTCGACATCCTGCTGACGCTGCGCCAGCGCGCGCCGATCCACTTCGATATCGTGGCGGTCAACCTCGACCAGAAGCAGCCCAACTTCCCGGCCGACGTGCTGCCGCGCTACCTGACCGGGCTGAACGTGCCGTTCCACATCGAGAACCAGGACACGTATTCGATCGTCACGCGGCTGATCCCGGAAGGCAAGACCACGTGTTCGCTGTGCTCGCGCCTGCGCCGCGGCATCCTGTACCGCGTGGCCGATGAACTGGGCTGCAACAAGATCGCGCTGGGCCACCACCGCGACGACATCCTCGAGACCTTCTTCCTCAACATGTTCTTCGGCGGCAAGCTCAAGGGCATGCCGGCCAAGCTCGTCTCCGACGACGGCAAGCACATGGTGATCCGCCCGCTGGCCTACGTGAAGGAAGAAGACACCGAACGCTATGCGGCCGTGAAAGGCTTCCCGATCATTCCATGCGACCTGTGCGGCTCGCAGGAAAACCTGCAGCGCAAGCAGATCAAGGCCATGCTGCGCGACTGGGAAAAGAAAACCCCGGGGCGGGTGGAAAGCGTGTTCTCGGCGCTGTCCACCGTGGTGCCGTCGCACCTGATGGACCGCAACCTGTTCGGCTTCACCGACCTGAAGACCGATGGCGTGGCCAATCCGCTGGGCGATATCGCGTTCGACGAAGAACCGTGCTCGACACCGGCCACGGTGCCGGGAATCATTCCGCTGCAGCCCCGGTAAGCTGACCGCAAACCGGCACAAAAACCCGGGACGGACCCTGTTTTACAGGAATGATTTCCTGTAAAACAGGCAGTGCGGCGGCGTCCCTGGTGTTCCTTCAGTAGTTTCTTCAGTAGTTTCTTCAGTGGTTTCTTCAGAACTTCTGCGCCGTGCGGTACACCGGATACAGGTTCAACCGCTCATCCCACGAAGCATGCCGGCTGGCGAAGAAATCCAGCCTGGCGCGCGAATTCTTCGCGAAACCGGCGTCGCTCTCCTGCCGCTCGCGGAACGCGGCCGCCACGGCAGGATCCTTCAGCTGTTCGCGGGCCACCTCTTCGGCCACGTACTCTTCCATGTACTCCTTGCGTTCGAACGCGGTATTGAACATGCCCCAGGCCAGCAGCGAGTCGGCGCCCTGCGGTTCCAGCATCGTCATCACCAAGCGCGCTTTCGGCTGGGCGATCGGCACGAACAGTGCGCCCTGCCCCACGTCGCGGCCTTCGGCATGCCATGCGCCTTCCACCGCCAGCATCTGGTGGCCCTCGAACGATTGCGGACTCAGGCTGGCCTTGGTGGCGCGGAACGCCTGCACGTCGACCTTGCCCGGCGCCGCGGCCAGCACCTTGAACGACACGCCGTGCTGCCGGAGCTTTGCGCCGACCATGGCGGCCTGCGCGGCGGGCACGAGGTAGCCGCCCTCCGGCGCCTTGATGGTGAAGTCGGGCACGATCTCCTCGCGCAGCGGCACCTGCCACAGCTGCGGTCTCGTTTCATCGTATTGCGTCCACATGGCGCCCGACACGTCGGACGGCACGCGCTTGTACTCATAGCCGCGGAAGTCGATCGTCTGCACCTTGTCGGTGGTCTTGTAGCTGAGCGCGAAATCGCCGCCCGCCATCGCCGCGGCGCGGCCATCGGCGGCCAGCGCCGTCTTGCGCCATTCGGCGCCATGCTTGCCCACCTGGTCCATCAGCGACACGATCGCGTTGTAGGTGATCTTCACGCGCGTCGGGTAATCCTTCCACGAGTGCGTCTCGACCAGCATGCCGAAGCGGTTGCGCAGGTAGAAATAGCCGGTCGAATAGCGCGCCGTCGACATCTCATCGACGAAGCCCGATTGCGGTTCATCGGTTTTCGCGAACGAGATGTAGTAGTGCTTCGGATCGGAGCCCTGCTTGCGCAGGTCGGCGATCACGTTGTCGCGCAGCGCGGTGCCGGCTTCGCGCAGTGCCGCATCGCCGCCGTGCACCGGTTCGACCTGGATCGACACGTCCGGCTCGAACTTGGCGCCGTCGGTCACGTGCAGGTCGATGTAGGCCAGCGGGTCCCAGCCGTTCACCAGCGCCAGCATGGCCTGCATCTCGGGCGCGTCGGCCTTCACGTAGTCGCGGTTCAGGTTGTAGTTCTGCGCGGTGACGCGCCAGCCCATCTCCACCGGGCCGCGCTGGTTCGGACGGTTGTTCGGGCCGAAGCGCTCGTGGCCATCCACGTTGAACACAGGGACGAACAGCAGCACCTGTTTATCGAGCGCACCGGCGATCTTGCCTTCCAGCGCATGGCGCAGGGCCAGGAAGCCGGCATCCTTGCCGTCGATCTCGCCGGCATGGATGCCGCCCTGCACCAGCAGCACGGGAATGTTCTTCTTCCTTGCCTGTTCCGCCGTCAGTGCACCGCTCTTCGACACGGCCAGTGCCAGCATCGGCCGGCCTTCCGGCGTGCGGCCGAATTCGAAACAGCGCACCGCCTTCGGGTAGGCCTTCTGGAAATCCGCGCACAGCCTGATCACTTCATCGTAGCGGCCGGTGGCCTGGAAGCCGGAGCGCTCCGAGACGGTGGTGAGATCGGGTGCTGCGGAAGCGAAGGGAACGGCGGCGAGCAAGGCAAGCGACAGTGCGGTGCGAATCATCTACAGGGCTCCGGGAAGGGTCGGGGTGGACCGATAAAAAAAAGGCGGAACACGGCACGGATCGCGTGCCGGCCCCGCCACGGCCGAAGCATTATAGACTTACAGCTTGCCTGTCATCCTGATGATTTTTTGGTCGTCATTGCCGGCATGAGCCGTCCTTGTGGGAACCAGATCATACGGAGCGCATAGCCTTTTTTGAACGAAGCCTTTCGCAGTTGCATATGCGCGTTTTGCCGGGCAGCCGATTTTGCCGGGCAGCCGATTATGATTTGCAAGCCACATGCCGGGCACTGGGGGTGCCCGGCATGACAGTGCATCAGGCCGCGTGCGGTGCCGCGGCCGGCGCAGGCGAAGGCGCGTGATATGCCGCCAGCAGCGCGGCCTCCTTCTGCTTTGCCGCCTTCAAGTGCCGCTCCTTCACGTGGCCGTAGCCGCGAATGTCTTCCGGAATGCGGGCGATCGCCACCGCCGTATCCAGGTTTTCCTTCGCCAGCTTCGGCAGCAGCGCCGCCACGGTCTCGCGGTAGCTGCCGATCAGCGCGCGCTCCATTTTCCGCTCGGCCGTATGACCGAACACGTCGAGTGGCGTGCCGCGCAGGCCCTTCAGCTTGGCCAGCACGCCGAACGCCTGGCGCATCCACGGACCGAACTGCTGCTTGACCAGGTGGCCGTCCTTGTCCTGCCTTGCCAGCAGCGGCGGCGCCAGGTGGTATTTCACCGTGAAGTCGCCCTCGAACATGCCTTCGATCTTCTGGCGGAACGCCGGGTCGGCATGCAGCCGCGCCACCTCGTACTCGTCCTTGTAGGCCATCAGCTTGTACAGGTAGCGTGCCACCGCCTCCGTCAGCTTCTTCGTGCCCAGTGGCGCCTCGGCGCGGCGCACCGTGTCGAGGAAGTCGGTGTACTGGCGGGCATAGCCGGCGTTCTGGTAAGCCGTCAGCAGCTCGACCCGGCGCGCCACCAGCTCATCGAGCGTCTGCGTGCGCTTGAATTCGATGACCTGCGCCGGTGCCGCCATCTTGGTGACCGCGCCCAGGTCGTGCGCCGCATAGCGGCCCCACTCGAACGCTGCCTTGTTGAACGCCACCGACACGCCATTCAGTTCGATCGCCTTCAGCAGCGCCGCTGCCGACAATGGCACGCGGCCCTTCTGGAAGCAGTAGCCCAGCATGAACATGTTGGTGGCGATGGCGTCGCCCATCAGTGCGGAGGCGATACGGCCGGCATCGAGGAACTCCACCCGCTCGTCACCGCAGGCGCGCAGGATTTCCGCTTGCGAGCTGTTGCCGGGGAACTGCCAGTCCGGGTTCTTCACGAATGCCGCGGTGGTGGCACCGGTGGAGTTGATCGCCGCCCAGGTACGGCCTTCGCCCATCCGGCTCAAGGCATCGCGGCTGGCGGTCACGATCTGGTCGCAGCCGATCACCAGGTCGGCGCTGCCGGTGCCCACGCGCGTGGAATGCAAATCCGCCTGATGGTCGGCCAGCCGCACGTGCGACATCACCGGCCCGCCCTTCTGCGCCAGGCCGCTCATGTCCAGCACCACGGCGCCCTTGTTCTCCACGTGCGCCGCCACCGCCAGGATCTGGCCAACCGTGACCACGCCGGTGCCGCCGATGCCGGTGATCAGGATGCCATACGGCTGCGCGGTGGACGGCAGCACGGGCGATGGCAACGCCGGTACTTCACCGCCGGTTGCGGCTTTCTTGGGCTTTTTCAGCTGGCCGCCTTCCACCGTCACGAACGACGGGCAGAAGCCCGACACGCACGAGTAATCCTTGTTGCAGCTGGACTGGTTGATCTGGCGCTTGCGGCCCAGCTCCGTTTCCAGCGGCTCCACGGACAGGCAGTTCGACTGCACCGAGCAGTCGCCGCAGCCTTCGCACACGGCCTCGTTGATGACCACCCGCTTGGCTGGATCCGGATACTCGTTGCGCTTGCGGCGGCGCCGCTTCTCGGAGGCGCAGGTCTGGTCGTAGATCATCGCCGACACGCCGGGCTTGTCGCGCAACTCCTTCTGCACGTCCATCAGCTCCGAGCGGTGGCGCACGGTAACGCCCGGCGCCCAGGCGTAATCGTCCGGATACTTGTCGGGATCGTCGGTAACGACGATGATCGGCGTGACGCCTTCGGCGGCGATCTGCCGCGAGATCATGCCCGGATCGAGCGGGCCATCGAATGCCTGGCCGCCCGTCATGGCCACCGCGTCGTTGAACAGGATCTTGTAGGTGATGTTCACCTTGGCCGCGACGGCGGCGCGGATCGCCAGGATCCCCGAATGGAAATAGGTGCCGTCGCCGAGGTTGGTGAAGACGTGCTTCTCGTTGGTGAACGGCGCCTGCCCCACCCACGTGACGCCTTCGGCACCCATGTGCGTGAAGGTCGACGTTTCGCGGTCCATCCACAGCACCATGTAGTGGCAGCCGATGCCGGCCAGCGCGCGCGAACCTTCGGGCACCTTGGTCGACGTGTTGTGCGGGCAGCCGGAGCAGAAATACGGCGTGCGGTCGGTTTCGGGATTGGCCTTCAGCGGCACGTTCCTGAGCACCAGCTCCTTGGCTTCCAGGAAGGCGATGCGCTCCTGCACGCGCTGCGCCACCGGGTGGCCGGCGCAGTAGTGCGAAATGCGGCTGGCAATGGCGCGGGCGATCTGCGCCGGGTTCAGCTCGTAGGTGGCCGGCAGCAGCCAGTCGCCGTGGCCGCTGCGGTGCTTGTTCGACCATTCGCCGGTGTCGTCGAACTTGCCGACCACGCGCGGGCGCTGGCCGTCCGGCAGGTTGTACAGCTCTTCCTTCAGCGCGTATTCGAGGATCTGGCGCTTTTCCTCCACCACCAGGATCTCGTCGAGCCCGCGGGCGAATTCATGCACGCCGTCCGCCTCCAGCGGCCAGGTCATGCCGATCTTGTACAGGCGGATGCCGATGTCGGCGGCGGCCTGTTCGTCGATGCCCAGGTCGGCCAGCGCCTGGCGCGTGTCCAGGTACGATTTGCCGGCGGTGATGATGCCGATGCGCGGCTTCGGGCTGTCCCAGATGATCTTGTTGAGCTTGTTGGCGCGGCAGTATGCCAGGGCGGCGTACCACTTGTAGCTGTTCATCCGCACTTCCTGGTCCAGCACCGCGTCGGGCCAGCGGATATTCAGGCCGCCCGGCGGCAGTTCGAAATCGTCCGGCATGGCGATCTGCACGCGGTCGGGGTCGAAATCGATGACGGCGCCCGATTCGATGATGTCGGTCACGCACTTCATCGCCACCCACAGCCCGGTGTAGCGGCTCATCGCCCAGCCATGCAGGCCGTAGTCGATGTATTCCTGCACGGAGGACGGGTACAGCACGGGAATGCCGCAGGCGCCCAGGATATGGTCCGACTGGTGCGCGGTGGAGGACGACTTGGCCGCGTGATCGTCGCCGGCCAGCACCAGCACCCCGCCATGCTTCGAGCTGCCGGCGTTGTTAGCGTGCTTGAACACGTCGCCGCAGCGGTCCACGCCGGGGCCCTTGCCATACCACATGGCGAACACGCCATCGTACTTGGCGTCCTGGAACAGGTTGGTCTGCTGGGTGCCCCAGACCGCGGTGGCGGCCAGGTCTTCGTTCATGCCGGGGTGGAACTTGACGTGGTGCGCGTCGAGGTATTTCTTGGCCTTCACCGCGGTCTGGTCGACCGACGTGACGGGCGAGCCGCGGTAGCCGGTGATGTAGCCCGCAGTGTTCAGGCCGGCCTGCAGGTCGCGCTCGCGCTGCAGCATCGGCAGGCGGATCAGCGCCTGGGTGCCGGTGAGGAACGCGCTGCCGCGCTCCAGGGTCCATTTGTCGTCGAGGGTGATGTCCTCTTTGCCTAGCTCCGTACCCTTGTGAGGTGCGTTCATGGGTGTCTCCGTATTGTTTTCAAAAACGCTTCAAGCCGGCGCTCCCTCTGGCGGGGTGCTGCCGGCTCTGCTGTCGGTGGCGCTGCTCAGGCAGTGGTGGCTGGCTTGTCCTCCAGGACACCCCTGCGGATCTGGTCGAGCTCGATCGATTCGAACAGCGCGCGGAAATTGCCTTCGCCGAAACCCTGGTCGCCCTTGCGCTGGATGATCTCGAAGAAGATCGGCCCGATCACGTTCTGCGTGAAGATCTGCAGCAGCAGTTCGCGCTGCTGTTCGCCATGCCCATCGCTGTTGGCCTGCCCGTCGACCAGGATGCGCAGGCGGCGCAGCTCGTCGAGGTTTTCGCCATGGTTGGGCAGGCGCCGGTTGACCAGTTCGTAATACGTTTCGATCGTATCCTGGAATGCGATACCGCTGTCGCGCATTCCCTGGATCGAGCCGTAGATATCGTCGGTGCCCAGCGCAATGTGCTGGATGCCTTCGCCGTGGTATTCGTTCAGGTACTCGGCGATCTGCGACTTGTCGTCCGACGATTCGTTGATCGGGATGCGGATCTTGCCGCAGGGCGAAGTCATCGCCTTCGATTTCAGGCCCGTGTGCTTGCCGGTGATGTCGAAATAGCGGATCTCGCGGAAGTTGAACAGCCGCTCGTAGAAACCGGCCCACTCGGCCATGCGACCGCGGTAGACATTGTGCGTGAGGTGGTCGATATAGGTGAGGCCATTGCCGGCCGGGTTCGGGTCCACGCCCGGGATCGCCACGAAATCGGCGTCATAGATGCTGATGTCGCCGATGCTGCCGGGCAGCTGGCCCTTGGCGGCATTCTTGCCGCGCCAGCGGTCGACCAGGTACAGCAGCGAGTCGCCCACGCCCTTGATGGCGGGAATGTTCAGCTCCATCGGGCCGGTCTTGTTGTCGAAGCCCCAGGCGCCCAGTTCCAGCGCCTTGTTGTAGACATGGGCGGCATCGTCGACACGGATGGCGATCGCGCACACCGAGGGGCCATGCTGGCGCGCAAAGCGCTGCGCGAACGAGTGCTGCTCGGCATTGATGATGAAATTGATCTCGCCCTGCCGGTACAGCGTGACATCCTTGGTGCGGTGGCGCGCGATCGCCGTGAACCCCATGTTCTCGAACAGCTTGCCGAGCGCGATCGGATCGGGGGCGGCGAACTCGACGAATTCGAATCCGTCGGTTCCCATCGGGTTTTCCCAGGGCGTGAATTGCATTGCTTGTCTCCTTGTTCGAATAGCGAAAAGTATAGGCTTCGACGCGGAGAATTAAATTGCCAAGCTGTCCTGAACCGGCGGAATTTAAGCAATAATATTGCGTCGAAAGAGAACTTATGAGGATTTCATGACGAAGATCGCGCTGGACAAGACAGACCGTAAAATTCTTTCCATTTTGCAGGAGGATGGCCGCCTGTCGAACCAGGACGTGGCCGAGCAGGTCAGCCTGTCGCCGTCGCCGTGCCTGCGCCGCATCAAGCGGCTGGAAGAGGAAGGCGTGATCCGCCAGTACGTGGCCCTGCTCGACCCGGACAAGATCGGCCTGGGCCTGCTGGCCTACGTGAACGTGCGGCTGGAAAAGCACAGCGACGCCGCCGCCGTGGCGCACAGCACGGCGCGCGCGCTGGGCGCGCTGCCGGGCACCGTGTCGCCACGCGAGGATTTTGCCGTGGCGGTCGGCGGCTGGCCGGAAGTGGTGGCCTGCTATGCGATGACGGGCGAGATGGATTACCTGCTGCGCGTGCACGTGGAGGACATGGACCACTTCTCGCGGTTCATGATGGCCACCCTGCTGCGGCACCCGGCCGTGCTGGACGTGAAATCGAGCTTTGCACTGCAGCGCATCAAGGATACGACGGCGCT
>DASVVD010001133.1:0-5882 GCA_036386715.1 Pseudoduganella sp. | reverse complement strand
GCCAGCGGCGACATCGTGTTTTCCACCGGAGGCATCGGCGCCACGCCCGACGATCATACGCGCCAGGCCGCGGCCGCGGCGCTGGGCCGCCCGCTGCTGCTGCATCCGCAGGGCGCCGAGAACATCCGCCAGCGCGTGCTGCAGGTGGCCCGCGACGAAGGCAGGGAAGTCGACCTGCAGTCGCCGGACAACCTGCAACGGCTGAAGATGGCCGAATTCGCCGAAGGCGCCGAACTGATCCCGAACCCCTACAACAACGTGGCCGGTTTCTCCATTGCTTCCCACTATTTCGTGCCGGGCTTCCCCGTGATGGCATGGCCGATGATCGAATGGGTGCTCGACACGCATTACCCGCACCTGTTCCACCGCGAGGCGCACGCGGAACAGGCGGTGCTCGTGTACGAGGTCGCCGAGTCGGCGCTGACCCCGCTGATGGTGGAAATCGAGGCCACCTGGCCGGGGGTAAAAGTGTTCAGCCTGCCTACCGTGGGCGATGCGCAGACGCGCCGGCACATCGAGCTGGGCGTGAAGGGCGCGCCGGAGCAGGTCGCGGCAGCGTTCGCGCGGTTGTGCGCCGGACTCGATGCACAGCGCGCCGAATACGAGCACACTGGTGGCAACGTGACCGCGCCGTGACGGCGGCATGACGACCCGATGACGTGCCGATGACTTGCCAGTGACGGTGCCGGTGACGGTGCTGTTGCTTGCAGATCAGGGTCGTTGTTTTTTTGCGAAAATAAAGCAAGTGCGCCAAATATTCTTCCTGCCGACCCGTGCACGCCGGTGCGATGTGGTGCAATGGCAATAAGCCGCGCAGTGCCTGCGCGCTAGTATTTCACCCCGAATTTCACCCCGAAGCAGTGCAGCAATGCAGTACAAGTAAAGATAGCAGAACCCTATGTCTTCCCAATACGATCAAGAAAGGCAGGGCATGGATGACGAGCAGCCGGCCACGCCGCCGCCGTCCGAGCCCAAGAGCCGTCGCTCCCGCAACGCATTCATCGTGCTGATGCTGGTGCTGTTGTCGCTGGCGATCTGGTGGATGGTCCACGAGTCCCGCACGTCCACCATGCAGGCGAAGTATTTCACCAGCGTGGTCAAGCAGCTCAACTACAAGGTCGAGCCGGGCCCCAGCAAGGCGATCCGCTTCCCGCACGACAGCCCGTACGACGAGCGCCTGGGCTATGCCAACATTCCCGATTACCTCGAGCGCCTGAAACAGCGCGATTACCAGATACAGTCGCAGGCGCGCTTCTCGCCGAAGATGGTGGAGCTGGCGGACATGGGCGTGTTCACGACATTCCGCGAAAAGACCCGTACCGGCCTGACCATCTACGATTGCCGCGCCCAGCCGCTGTTCACGGCCAGCTACCCGGAGCGGATCTACCCTGGCTTCGAGCAGGCGCCGGCGGCGCTGGTGCACAGCCTGCTGTTCATCGAGAACCGCGAGCTGCTCGACAGCACCTACCCGAAGCGCAACCCGGCCGTGGAATGGGACCGCCTGTCGAAGGCGATCCTGGAAAAATCCGCCAGCGCGGTGGGCCTGGGCAGCAGCCGTGCCGCCGGCGGCAGCACGCTGGCCACGCAGATCGAAAAGTACCGCCATTCGCCGGAAGGGCGCACCGGGTCGATGAAGGACAAGCTGCAGCAGATGGTCTCGGCCACCCTGAGGGCCTACCAGCAGGGCGAGGACACCACGGCCGTGCGCCGCCAGATCGTGGTCGACTACCTGAACACCGTGCCGCTGTCGGCCAAGCCGGGCTACGGTGAAGTCAACGGCATCGGCGACGGCATGTGGGTCTGGTATGGCCGCGATTTCAATGAAATCAGCCAGCTGCTGTCCGGCCGCATGGACAAGCCGGGCAGCGCGCTGGCGTTCAAGGAAGCGCTGTCGCTGCTGATCGCCCAACGGCGCCCCAGCTATTACCTGGGCGATGGCGACCAGGATCTGGAAACGCTGGCCAACAGTCACCTGCGCCTGCTGGCGGATGCCGGCATCATCACGCCGGCGCTGCGCGACGCCGCGCTGCAGCAGAAGCTGCGCCCCGCCAAGGGCAACGGCCTGCAGGCCGCGCCGCCGGTCAGCTACGTGACGAAAAAGGCCGCCAACACGGTGCGCGTGCACCTGGCGAACCTGCTGGGCGATAACCGCATGTACAACCTGGACCGGCTCGACCTGTCGGTGGTCAGCACGCTGGACGCCGATGCCCAGCGCGCCGTGGCCACCATGCTGCGCGAGCTCAGGACGGCCAGCGTGGCCGAGGCCGCGGGCCTGACCGGCAGGGGCATGCTGGGCAACGGCGACCCGGCCAACGTGGTCTACAGCTTCACGCTGCTCGAGCGCGGCGACAAGGTCAACTACCTGCGCGTGCAGACCGATAACTACGACCAGCCGCTGGACATCAACGAAGGCGCCAAGCTGGACCTGGGTTCCACGGCGAAGCTGCGCACGCTGGTCACCTACATGGACATCGTCGACCAGCTGTACAAGAAGTATGGCGCCCTGAGCGCGGACGAACTGGGCAAGGTGGCCTTCGATCCGAAGGACCGGCTGACCGCGTGGGGCATCGAATGGCTGTCGATCACGCCGATGGACAAGCGCGACCTGACGGCGATGCTGAACGCGGCGATGGAACGCACCTATTCCGGCAACCCGGGCGAGGGCTTCTTCACCGGCGGCGGGCTGCATTACTTCGGCAACTTCTCCAAGGAAGACAACGGCCGCATCCTGACGGTGCGCGAAGGCCTGCGCCGCTCGACCAACCTGCTGTTCGTGCGGCTGATGCGCGACGTGGTCAAGTACTACATGTTCCAGATGCCGGGCTCCTCGGCCAGCCTGCTGGCCGACGCCGACGATCCGCGCCGCGCCGAGTACCTGGCCCGCTTCGCCGACAAGGAGGGCAGGGAATTCCTGAACCGCTTCTATGCCAAGTACAAGGGCAAGCCGAAGTCGGAACTGGACAAGATCCTGGTCGACAGCATCCGCCCCACGCCGCTGCGCCTGGCGAACATCCACCGCACGCTGTTCCCCAAGGCATCCATCGGCGAGTTCGCGATGTTCGTCAACGGTAACCTGCTGGAACAGAACGAAGTGCCGCAAGAGCGGCTCGAGAAGATGTACGAGCAGTACGCGATGGACAAGTGGAACCTGGCCGACCGCGGTTACCTCGCCAACGTGCACCCGCTGGAACTGTGGCTGGTGGCCTACCTGCGCCAGCACGAGGGCGCCACCCTGTCGCAGGTGGTGGCCGCTTCCGACAAGGAGCGCCAGGAAGTCTACCAGTGGCTGTTCAAGACCCACCGCAAGCACGCGCAGGACCGCCGCATCGCCGGCCTGCTGGAAATGGAGGCGTTCATCGGCATCCACGCCCAGTGGAAGAAGATGGGCTATCCGTTTGGTTCCCTTGTACCGTCGTATGCCACCACGCTGGGCGCCTCGGCCGACCGGCCGGCCGCGCTGGCCGAGATGATGGGCATCATCGTCAACGGCGGCGTGCGCAAGCCGACCCAGCGCGTGGAATCGCTGCACTTTGCGGCCGGCACGCCGTATGACACGAAGGTGGTGCGCGCCGACAAGGTGGCGTCGGAACGCGTGCTGGCGCCGGAAGTGGCGCGCGTGGTGGCCAACGAGATCCGCGGCGTGGTGTCGGACGGTACCGCCAAGCGCGCCAAGACCGCCTTCGTGGCCGCCGACGGCACCAACCTGCCGGTCGGCGGCAAGACCGGTACCGGCGACCAGCGCTTCGACGTGTACGCGGCCGGCGGCCGGCTGATCGAATCGCGCTACGTGAACCGTTCGGCCACGTTCGTGTTCAACATCGGCGAGCGCTTCTTCGGCAGCATGACCGCCTACGTGCGCGGCCCGGAATCGAAGAACTACGACTTCACCAGCGCGCTGCCGGTGCAGCTGCTGGTGGTGCTGGCGCCGAGCCTGATGCCGCTGATCGAGCCGAACCAGGCCGCCGCGCTGCCGGCCGATTCGTCGGTGGCCGCCGCCGCCGCCGCGCTGGGCGCGCCGGTGAAAGCCTGCGGCGGCTGATCTGCTGGGGGTCTGTCCCCGGTAAGTGGTATTGTCAACGCTTGCCGCTGGCTTCGCCAGGGGACTGAAGGAGAGATGGCATGCATGCCATCTCCGCTGCGCAGGCGGGAAGCGAGGCTTCCCGAAACCCCTGCTGCGCCCCCGGTTTTTTGCCGGCATTGCACGAACGCCAGCAAGAACCTGGCTCAGTCCCTGGTTATGCCGATCCGAGGCTGGAGTCATCGCCAGCGGGGGCAAACCCTGCAACGCAGCGGCCATCCACAGCTTCGCCCAACCATTCCCCTTGCAGGTTTTACCAAAAGTTGGCATCGTGCCAGCCATGCTAAAACCCGCCCTCCGCTCCACGATGAACCGCCTCAAGAAGTTCACCAGCTTTTCGCTGCGCGACCTGGTCGCCTCGGCCGGTCCCACCATCCTCGGCATCGCCGCGGCGTGCTTCATTGCCTACCTGGTCGTCGATCCGGCGCCGCCGCGCAAGGTGGTGCTGGGCACGGGGCAGGACAACAGCGCCTACGACGTGTTCGGCAAGAAGTACCGCGAGGTGCTGAAGAAGGACGGCATCGCCGTGACCCTGCAAGGCTCGCACGGGTCACGCGACAACCTGAAGTTGCTGGGCGAAGGCAAGACCGACATCGCTTTCGTGCAGAGCGGCTCCACCGACGAGGCGGAAGCGGAACGCCGCGGCCTGGTATCGCTGGGCAGTCTGTTTACCGAACCGGTGTGGCTGTTCCTGCGCGCGAAGGAGGGCGCCGCGCCGTTGACCCAGCTGACCCAGCTGCGCGGCCTGAAGATCAATATCGGCGCGCGCGGCAGCGGCACGCCGCGGCTGGTGCGGCAGATCCTGGAAGTGAACGGCGTCGACCGGGAGGAACTGCACACCACCCAGCTCGATAACACGCCGGCCACCGTGGAGCTGCTGGAAGGCCGCATCGACGGGCTGGTGTTCGCCGCCGCGGCGGACGATCCGCTGATCCAGATGCTGCTGCAGACGCCCGGCATCGTCCTGTTCGATTTCAGCCAGGCCGAAGCCTACACGCGCCGCCTGCCGTTCCTCACGCATGTCACGCTGCCGCGCGGCATCGTCGACTTCGGCCGCGACCTGCCGGCGCGCGACTATCACCTGATCGCGCCGACGGCCACGCTGGTCGCCCGCGACGACCTGCACCCGGCGCTGATCGAACTGTTCGTGCAGGCGGCGGCGAAGATCCACGGTGGCGCCGGCTGGTTCCAGCAGCAGGGCCAGTTCCCGTCCGCGAAATACACCGAGATTCCCGTGGCCGGCGAAGCGGCCAAGTACTACAAGGATGGCGCGCCGTTCCTGCAGCGCTACATGAGCTTCTGGCTGGCCAATTTCCTGGACCGCATGTGGGTGCTGCTGCTGGCGCTGTCGGCCCTGATCCTGCCGCTGTCGAAGATCGTGCCGCCGCTGTATGTATGGCGCGTGCGCTCGCGGATCTACCGCTGGTATGGCCAGCTGCGTATGGTGGAGGGCGCCATCGAGGAGGCGGTCGAGGTGGCGCCGGCCGAGCGTGGCGCCATCTATGCCGCGCAGCTGGAACGGCTGAACGAGATCGAGGACCGGGTCAACCACATGTCGATCCCGCTGTCGTTCGCCAACGACCTGTATGGCCTGCGCAGCCACGTGCAGTTCGTGCGGCAGCGCATCGTCGGGCTGACCGGTGGTGTCGCGCCGGAGACGATCGCGGAGACACCGGCGTAAGGACTTTATTGCGCGCGAGTAGGTGTTAATACCGTGGAAATCTTACGACAATTTCATGTCCCGATAGCGCTACAGGTTTGACACCCCGCCACGCTGGCCCCGATGATGGGTTCGTTATTCTTT
>DASVVD010001132.1:0-8163 GCA_036386715.1 Pseudoduganella sp. | reverse complement strand
CGACGGCATCTATCAGGGCGGGCGCGAGGCCCAGGGGAGCGAAGGACATGGAGATACAGGCAGGTGAATGAGCGCGCAGTATAAAGCACGCGGCCAACTCAGCCGCCGGGAGCGGGCCTTGCCCTGCCTTCAGATGTCTTCACATGCCTTTGCCTGCGCTTGCACCGCCTTACATGCCGACGTCGCCATACGGCCCGGCGATGACGACCACGTAGCCGTCCGGATCGCGCAGCCAGATCTCGCGGTGCTGGGCGTTGCGGTTTTCCTTCGGGCCCTCCACCACCGTGGCAGCCGCCACGGCGGCGCGGTCGACGGCATCGTCGAAATCGTCGGTCCAGAACCACAGCAGCACGCCGTTGCCGTAGGGCCGGCATGCCGGATCGCCGATATGGGCGTGGTGGTGCGCATCCCAGCGATGCAGCTGCAGGATCAGGCGGCCGTCATGCGTGAGCTGCTCGTAGTCGGCGCCGCCGTGGGCGCTCTTGCAGCCCAGTACGGCCTGGTACCAGCGGCTTGCCGCTGCCACGTCCGACACGGCGATCAGGGGTTGCGCTTGCATGGACTTCTCCCTTGCTTGAAGTGGAGTACAGGTAAACCTCGAGCATAGCACCGGGCTGCTCAGCCGCGGCGTTCCGGTCGCGCCGCGACCGGCAGCCACTGCGCGATGCCCCAGGCAAGCTCCGGCACGATGAACAGCCACAGCATCGGCATGCCGGTTTGCGCCAGCGTCCATGCCATCCACAGGCCGAAGGCAAAGCGGCCGGTACCGTCATAGCGGCCGTAGCGCAGCTGCGGGTCGCTGATCCGCAGGATCGACCACAGCACCACGACGGTGCCCATCAGGCAGGCGAACAACACATGCAGGGGTGCGAAGGCGGGCAAGGGCGCGCCGCCCAGTTGCGTGTTGACGGCGGAAAGGTGCGCGTGCAACAGTGCAAATGTCCATGGCGTGGCGAACGGCGCGGTAACGAGCAGGTCGTACAGCCCGCTGGCGCGGACGAGTCGGGAATAGGTGGCGGGGTGCATCGGCGGCTCCTTCGACGAGCTTGTTCGGGTTGGTCATGCCCCCATGCTGGGGGTTGGAGTACACTCCACGGTCAAGCATTTTTTCAGGAGATGCAATGCGGATCGGCGACATCGCGCAGGCGACCGGCATCAGCCGGGACACGTTGCGCTTCTACGAAAAGCGTGGCCTGCTGCAGGCCCGCCGCAGCAGCAACGGCTATCGCGACTATCCGCCCGAGGCGGTGCAGTGGCTGACCTACCTGCGCACGGCCCAATCGCTCGGCTTCACGCTGGCCGAGATCGAGGCCGACCTGCCGCTGCTGGCCGATCCCGGCGCGGCGCCCGATGCCCTGCGCGCCGCGCTGCGCAGCAAGCTCGCCGAGATCGACCGCCGCATCGAAGGCCTGGCCGCGCTGCGGGCGGACCTGGCCGCGCGGCTCGGCGACCCGGCGGACTGCCCTTTGCGGCCTGCCGCGACGGCGGTGCCGGCGCTTGCCGCCAGCTGACTGCGCCGTGGTCACCGCCACCTTCCGGTTCGACGACGTGCTGGATCCCTTCCTGCCGCGCAGCCGGCGGGGACATGCGTTCGCCGCGCCGTGCGCACGCGCCGCCACCGTCAAGCACATGATCGAGGCGCTGGGCGTGCCGCACACCGAAGTGGGCGAAGCGCTCGTCAACGACGTGCCCGCCCTGCTCGACCGGCTGCTCGAGGAGGGCGACGAGGTGCATGTGCTGCCGCCGCGCCCCGTCGCGCTGGCGGCGGAACAGGCACGGTTCGTGGCCGACGCGCACCTCGGCGGCCTGGCCCGGCTGCTGCGGATGGCCGGCTTCGACACGCTGTATGACAACAACATCGACGATGCGGAGGTGGAAAGGCATGCGCAATGCGGCGGCCGCATTGCGCTGACCCGCGACCGCGAGCTGCTCAAGCGCCGCGGCGTGCTGCGCGGCTGCTATGTGCGGGCCATCAAGCCGGAACTGCAGCTGCGCGAGATTTCTATCCGCTACGGGTTGAAAGCAGCCATGCGGCCGTTCTCCCTGTGCCTGGGCTGCAACGTGGCCCTGCAGCGGCGCGCCAGGGAGGATGTGCTGGACCGGTTGCCGCCGTCCGTGCGCGCGGGCCATGACGCGTTCCTCGGCTGCCCGCAGTGCGGCGGGGTGTTCTGGCAGGGTTCGCACTGGCAACGGATGCGCGCCCTGCTCGACGATATCGACTGACGATACCGGACTGACGGTGCCGATCCGTGTGTTGCCGGACAGTGCGCGCGGCAGTGCGCTGAGCGGCTCGCCGCAGTGCCGGGCGGGCCGGCGGCATGCGGGCTATAATGGCCGGCTGAATTTTTTTGCATCACTCATCCGGGCGTCCCGATGCCGGGATTTGCCACGACTCTGCCACGAATCTGCCACGCTTCCTGACGCGAACCTGCCGTGAATCCATTACTCGACAAACTGCACCCCTACCCGTTTGAAAAACTGCGCCTGCTGTTCGACGGCGTGACACCCGACGCCAGCCACCGCGCCATCAGCCTGGGCATCGGCGAACCGAAACACCCGACGCCGGCGTTCATCCGCGAGGCACTGGCCGAGAACCTGGCCGGCCTTGCCGTGTATCCCGCCACCGCCGGCTCCGAAGCGCTGCGCGGCACCATCGCCGCCTGGCTCGAGCGCCGCTATGGCCTGCCGCCGCTGAACCCGGCCACGCAGGTACTGCCGGTGAACGGTTCGCGCGAGGCGCTGTTCGCGTTCGCGCAGGCCGTGATCGATCCCGCATCGGCAGACGTTGCGGACACTCCCTTGGTGATCTGCCCGAACCCGTTCTACCAGATCTACGAAGGCGCGGCGTTCCTGGCCGGCGCCGAGCCGTATTTCGTCAATTCCGACCCGGCCCGCAATTTCGGCAGCGACTACGACAGCGTGCCGGCCGAGGTATGGCAGCGCGTGCAGTTGCTGTACCTGTGCTCGCCCGGCAACCCGACCGGCGCCGTGCTGTCGCTGACGGACTGGGAAAACCTGTTCGCGCTGTCCGAGCGCCACGGCTTCATCATTGCCGCCGACGAGTGCTACTCCGAGATCTTCCACGGCAGCGAAGCGCCGCTGGGCGCGCTGCAGGCGGCCCATATCCTGGGCCTGTCCACGATCGACAGGCCGTATGCGCGGCTGGTGGTGTTTTCCAGCCTGTCCAAGCGTTCGAACGTGCCGGGCCTGCGCTCGGGCTTCGTGGCCGGCGATGCCGAAGTGCTGAAGAAATTCCTGCTGTACCGTACCTACCACGGCGGCGCCATGAGCCCGCCGGTGCAGGCCGCATCGATCGCAGCGTGGAACGACGAGTCCCACGTGGAGGAAAACCGCGCCCAATACCGCGCGAAATTCGATGCCATCACGCCGCTGCTGCAGGAGGTGCTCGACGTGGCACTGCCGGACGCCGGCTTCTACCTGTGGGCGGACGTTTCGCGCACCGGCCTGTCGGACACCGAGTTCGCGCGCCGGCTGTACGCCGAATATAATGTCACGGTCCTGCCGGGCAGCTACCTGGCGCGCGAAGCGCACGGCATCAACCCCGGCCGCAACCGCATCCGGATGGCGCTCGTCGCGGAAACCGCCGAAGGGCTGGAAGCCGCGCAGCGCATCGTCCGCTTCTGCAAGAACCTCACTCAATAATTCATTTACAAAGAGCTGCATCATGACCCAACAACTCCAGCAAATCATCGAACAGGCCTGGGATTCCCGCGCCGAGATCAACCCGTCGAACGCCACCGCCGAAGTGCGCGACGCCGTCAACCACGTGCTGGCCGGCCTGGACGACGGCAGCCTGCGCGTGGCGCAGAAGGATACCGGCACCTGGGTGGTGAACCAGTGGATCAAGAAGGCCGTGCTGCTGTCGTTCCGCCTCGAAAACAACGTGCTGCTGCCATCCGACGGCACCATGCAGTTCTACGACAAGGTGCCGACCAAGTTCGCCGGCTACAGCGCCGAAGACTTCGCCAGGGGCGGCTTCCGCGTGGTGCCGCCGGCCGTGGCCCGCCGTGGTTCGTTCATCGGCAAGAACGTGGTGCTGATGCCTTCCTACGTGAACATCGGCGCATATGTCGACGAAGGCGCCATGGTCGACACCTGGGCCACGGTGGGTTCGTGCGCGCAGATCGGCAAGAACGTGCACCTGTCCGGCGGCGTGGGCATCGGCGGCGTGCTGGAACCGATGCAGGCCAACCCGACCATCATCGAGGACAACTGCTTCATCGGCGCCCGTTCCGAGATCGTCGAAGGCGTGATCGTCGAGGAAAACTCGGTGATCTCGATGGGCGTGTACATCGGCCAGTCGACCAAGATCTACGACCGCGCCACCGGCGAAGTAAGCTACGGCCGCATCCCTTCCGGCTCCGTGGTGGTGTCCGGTTCGCTGCCGTCGGCCGACGGCAAGTACAGCCTGTACTGTGCGGTGATCGTCAAGCGCGTGGACGCGCAGACGCGCTCCAAGACCAGCATCAACGAGCTGCTGCGCGGCGTTTAACCCTGCCTGCCCCGGCAGCCGCTGCCGGGGCTTACGTATCGACGAGGTGCCGTGATGATGGACCGCCTGTTCCAGCTGATGAAAGAGAAGAACGCGTCCGACATGTTCTTCGCCGTGAATTCGCCGGTGCACCTGAAAATCAACGGCAACCTCATTCCGGTCAACGGGCAGAAGCTGGAACCGGACAATATCGATGCGCTGCTGGCCGAGGTGTGCTCCACGGAGCAGGTCCGCGAGCTGGCGCGCACCAATGAACTGAACATGGGCGTGTCGGTGCCGAACCTGGGGCGCTTCCGCCTCTCGGCCTTCCGGCAGCGCGGCACGATCTCGGCGGTATTTCGCTACGTGCCCGCCAACATCCCCGCCCTGGGCGAACTGGGCCTGCCGCCCATCCTGGCCGAACTGATCATGGAAAAGCGCGGGCTGATGCTCGTCGTCGGCGCCACCGGTTCGGGCAAGTCGACCACGATCGCGGCCATGCTGGACCACCGCAACGCACTGCGCTCCGGGCATATCCTCACGCTCGAGGACCCGATCGAATACCTGTTCAAGAACAGGAAATCGATCGTCAACCAACGCGAGATCGGCAGCGACGTGAAGGATCTGGACACGGCGCTGAAGAACTCGATGCGCCAGGCGCCGGACTGCATACTGATCGGCGAGATCCGCGACCGCGAAACGATGGCCGCCGCGCTGGCATACGCGCAATCGGGCCACCTGGTGCTGGCCACGCTGCACGCGAACAACAGCTATAACGCGCTGAACCGCATCATCAGTTTCTATCCGATCGAGAACCGCCCTGCCCTGCTGCAGGACCTGTCGTCGACGATCCGCGCCATCGTCTCGCAGCGGCTGGTCCGCTCCAGCGGCGGCGGCAGCCGCACGCCGGCCGTGGAAGTGATGGTCAACACGCGCTATGTGTCGGACCTGATCGAGAACGGCGATATCGCCCAGATCAAGGAAGCGCTCGACAGGAGCCTGTCGCCCGGCTCGCAGTCGTTCGAGCAGGCGCTCTACAAACTGGTGCAGGACGGCCGCATCTCGCAGGATGAGGCCCTGGCCAATGCCGATTCGGCCACCAACCTGCTGTGGCTGCTGAACAACGGGCCGGACAGCCGGCAGGCCGCCGCACAGGCGGAGCAGAAGGCTGCGCCGCCGGAAGCATCGTTTACCGAGTTCACCCTCAATACCTGAACGGTGCATGGCGGGCGGGCCGGCTGCATGGCTTGCCCTTGCGGCTATAATGGCGCACTTTAGCCGGCAGGGCGCCGCCGCGCGCCCACCCGAAACCCCATGATCACACTCTACGGCATCCCCAACTGCGACACGGTGAAGAAGGCTCGCACCTGGCTGGCCGACCAGCAGCAGGACTTCATTTTCCACGATTTCAAGAAACAGGGGCTCGACGCCGCCACCGTGCGGCACTGGCTGGGCCACCTGGACTGGGAAATCCTGGTCAACAAGAAAGGCACGACGTGGCGCGGCCTGCCCGATGAGCGCAAGGCGGCCGTCACGGATGCGGACAGCGCCACTGCGCTGATGCTGGAGTTCCCGTCGGTGATCAAGCGCCCGGTACTGCGCACCGCCACGGCATGCCACGTGGGCTTCAAGCCGGAACAGTATTCCGAGATCTTCATCAAATAATAACCCCATGACCGAATCCCGTACCCTTGCGCTGACTGAAAAACTGATCGGCCGCTCTTCCGTTACCCCCGAGGACAAAGGCTGCCAGCAGCAGATGATCGCGGCCCTCGAACCGCTCGGCTTCCGGTGCGAGACGATCCAGTCCGGCGACGTGACGAACCTGTGGGCCCGCCGCGGCACCGAGCAGCCGGTGTTCGTGTTTGCCGGCCACACCGACGTGGTGCCCACCGGCCCGGTCGAGCAGTGGTCGTCCGAGCCGTTCCTGCCCACCATCCGCGACGGCAAGCTGTATGGCCGCGGCGCGGCCGACATGAAGACCTCGATCGCGGCGATGATCGTGGCCTGCGAGGAATTCATCGCGGCCCACCCTGGCCACAAGGGCTCGATCGCCTTTTTGATCACCAGCGACGAGGAAGGGCCGGCCACCGATGGCACGGTCATCGTCTGCAACAAGCTGAAGGAACGCGGCGAAGCGATCGACTATTGCCTGGTGGGCGAGCCGACCTCCACCGCCACGCTGGGCGACGTGATCAAGAACGGCCGCCGCGGCTCGCTGTCCGGCTGCCTGGCGATCAAGGGCATCCAGGGCCATATCGCCTACCCGCAGCTGGCGAAGAACCCGATCCACCTGGCCGCGCCGGCGCTGGCGGACCTGGTGGCCGAGGTGTGGGACGAAGGCAACGAGTACTACCTGCCCACGTCGTGGCAGATGTCCAACGTGAAGGCCGGCACGGGCGCCAACAACGTGATTCCCGGCCAGATGGTGGTGGACTTCAATTTCCGCTTTTCCACCGCCAGCACGGCGGAGGGCCTGAAGGAACGCGTCCATGCGATCCTCGACCGGCACGGCCTCGACTACGACCTGAAATGGGCGCTGTCCGGCTATCCGTTCCTGACCCCGCGCGGCACCTTGTCGACGGCGCTGTGCGATGCGATCCGGTCCGAGACCGGCGTCGAGACGGAACTGTCGACCACCGGCGGCACGTCGGACGGCCGCTTCATCGCCCAGATCTGCCCGCAGGTGATCGAATTCGGGCCGCCGAACGGCAGCATCCACAAGATCGACGAGCACGTGGAAGTGCGCTTCATCGATCCGCTGAAAAACATCTATCGACGCACGCTCGAGAATCTTCTCGCCTGAGCTCCCTCGTGACCCTGCGCGCGCAACCTATCGAAAGCACACCATGACCATTTTCTCTACGCCACGCGACCTGCTGCGCTATGCGACCACCCGCTTCAACACCGAGCAGCTGTTCTTCGGCCACGGCAGTGCCGAGGCCTTCGACGAGGCGGCCTACCTGGTCCTGCACACGTTGAAACTGCCGCTGGACAAGCTCGACCCGTTCTTGGATGCCCGCCTGCTGCCGGATGAAATCCAGCGCGTGCTGGCCGTGATCGAGCGCCGCGCGGTCGAACGGATCCCGGCGGCGTACATCACCAATGAAGCGTGGCTGGGCAGCTACCGGTTCTACGTGGACGAGCGCACCATCGTGCCCCGTTCGTATATCGCCGAGCTGATTCCCGAGTACTTCTCGCCGTGGGTCAACGACCCGGAAGGCATCACCAGCGTGCTGGAACTGTGCACCGGCTCCGGCTGCCTGGCGATCATGATGGCCGATGCGTTCCCCGATGCCGATGTCGACGCCGTCGACATCTCGCCGGACGCGCTCGATGTCGCGCGCCGCAACGTCGAAACCTACAAGCTGCAGGATCGCGTCAACCTGGTGCAGTCGGACCTGTACGCCGGCCTGCCGCCCAAGAAATACGACCTGATCATCACCAATCCACCGTACGTGAACTCTGGTTCGATGGCGCAGCTGCCGCAGGAATACCGCCACGAGCCGCAGATCGCCCTGGATGGCGGCGCGGACGGCATGGACCTGGTGCGCAGGATCGTGGCCGGCGCCGCCGAGCGCCTGACGCCGGAAGGCATCCTGGTCGTCGAAATCGGCAACGAGGCCGAGTACGCGGAAGCGGCCTTCGGCCACCTGGGCCTGACCTGGCTC
>DASVVD010001131.1:0-12519 GCA_036386715.1 Pseudoduganella sp. | reverse complement strand
CCTGGTGAAAATGCGCGCGATCATCTGGGACGATGACAGCCAGGGCGTCAAGTTCCACTACGAGGACATTCCGGCCGAGCTGCAGGAACTGGCGCAGAAATGGCACGAGAACATGGTGGAAGCGGCGGCCGAAGCCACGCCGGAGCTGACCGAGAAATACCTGAACGGCGAAACGCTGGGCGAGGACGAGATCAAGGTGGCGCTGCGCGCCCGCACGGTGCGCGGGGAAATCGTGCCCATGCTCGCCGGCAGCGCCTTCAAGAACAAGGGCGTGCAGGCCATGCTCGACGCGGTGATCGAGTACCTGCCGTCGCCGCTCGACGTGCCGGCGATTGCCGGGCATGACGAGGACGACAACGAGATCGAGCGCCATCCGAGCGATGCCGATCCGTTCGCCGCGCTGGCGTTCAAGATCATGACCGACCCGTTCGTGGGCCAGCTGGCGTTCTTCCGCGTGTATTCCGGTGTGATCAATTCCGGCGATACCGTCTACAACCCGACCAAGCACCAGAAGGAGCGGCTGGGCCGCATCCTGCAGATGCATGCCAACGAGCGCAAGGAGATCAAGGAAGTGTTCGCCGGCGACATCGCCGCCGCCGTCGGCCTGAAAGGCGTGACCACGGGCGATACGCTGTCCAGTCCGGAACACGTGATCGTGCTGGAAAAGATGGTGTTCCCGGAACCGGTGATCTCGCAGGCGGTGGAGCCGAAGACCAAGGTGGACCAGGAAAAGATGGGCATTGCCCTGTCCCGCCTGGCGCAGGAGGATCCGTCGTTCCACGTCCATACCGACGAGGAATCGGGCCAGACCATCATGTCCGGCATGGGCGAGCTGCACCTGGAGATCCTGGTGGACCGCATGAGGCGCGAATTCGGCGTGGAAGCTACTGTCGGCAAGCCGCAGGTGGCCTACCGTGAAACGATCCAGAAAGGCGTGTCCGACGTCGAAGGCAAGTTCGTCAAGCAGTCCGGCGGGCGCGGCCAGTATGGCCACGTGGTGTTGAAGCTCGAACCCCTGGAACCCGGCAAGGGCTTTGAATTCGTCGATGCGATCAAGGGCGGCGTGGTGCCGCGCGAATTCATCCCCGCGGTGGAGAAGGGTATCGTCGAGACGCTGCGCTCGGGCGTGCTGGCCGGCTACCAGGTGGTCGATGTGCGGGCCACGCTCACGTTCGGCTCCTACCATGACGTGGATTCGAACGAAAACGCCTTCCGCATGGCCGGTTCGATGGCGTTCAAGGATGGCATGCGCCGCGCCGACCCGCAGCTGCTCGAGCCGATCATGGACGTGGAAGTGGAAACGCCGGAAGAGTTCATGGGCAACGTGATGGGCGACCTCACCACCCGCCGCGGCATGGTGCAGGGCATGGACGAGATCCCGGGCGGTGGCGGCAAACTGGTGCGCGCACTGGTGCCGCTGGCCGAGATGTTCGGCTATTCCACCACGCTGCGCTCGCTGACGCAGGGCCGGGCCACGTACACGATGGAGTTCAAGCACTATGCCGGCGTGCCGAAGCACGTCCTGGACCAGATTGCAACGTCGAAGCGCGCTTGACGGGCAGAACCGCCGTGCCATGCCGGAGATGGCCTACATTCGAATCGGAATATGCCCGATAGGCGCCTGTACGGGACCGGGCTAGCATCCGTCTTCGGTCCCGTGATGCCGCGCCAGAGCGGCATCACGGGGGCAAATTTCCCAACGACACAAGGACAAGCGATGAAACGACTTCTGACGTTAGTGGCGCTCGCTGCGGGCGGCGCCTACCTCGCCAAGCAGCTGAAGAACAAGGGCGCGGCCCAGGGCAGTTCGACGGTGCAGGAAGAAACCACGGTCGACGTGCCGGTGCGCACCGCCTACGACCAGTGGACGCAGTTCGAAGAGTTCCCGAAATTCATGGACAGCGTGCATGAAATCCGCCAGCTCGACGACAAGCGCCTGCACTGGAAAGCCGACGTGCTGGGCAAGCCGATCGAGTGGAACGCGGAAATCGTCGAGCAGATCCCCGACAAACGGATCGCCTGGCGCAGCACCACCGGCACACCGAACAGTGGCGTGGTGCGGTTCGAATCGCTCGGCCCCATGCGCACGAAAATCGTGCTGGAGATGACCTATACCCCGGAGGGACCGGTGGAAGCCGTCGGCGACGCGATGGGTGCCGTGAGCCTGGAAGCACGCGGCAACCTGAAGCGTTTCAAGGAAATGATCGAGGCGCGCGGCGCGGAAACCGGTGCGTGGCGCGGGACGATCCAGGGCGGCCAGACGCCGCCGCGCGTCACGCATTGACCGGTTGAACCCGGCAAGCTGCCGCGGCCGTCGGCGCGGCGGCAGCTTGCCGGACGCATCAGCTATTGAAGAGTTTCAGCAGCGTGACCGCCGGGGAGATGGCGTTGATCTTGCGGCCGGCCCTGGCCGCTTCGATGATCTCGACCAGTTCTTCGTACTTGTCGGCCTGGCGGTCTTCCAGGTTGGTCATGTTCATGGTCCAGCGCACGAAGGTGCGGTATGCCGCGGGTTCGCTGTAGAGCAGGCGCACGCCGTGGTGGCGCTGGTCCTTGCCGATCTTGTCGTACAGGGCCGCCAGCGTCGCGGCCGGGCCTTCCAGTACCTGGATGAACCAGCCGCCGTTGTAGAACAGGCTGCCTGTGACGTCGATCTTTGCATTGTTGGCCTTGGCCTGTTTCCAGATGTCGGACAGTTCTTCCTTGGACATCTTGCGGGTGGCCTGGCTGAGGTAGACGAGTTGTTGCAGAGACATGGTGGGTCGTGCCGAGTAGGGTGGAAAGAATATTGCCGTGTGGAATATATCTTACTTGGCTTGCCGTGTGGTGTCCTATGCCGGCATCGTTGGTTTTTCGCGACGCCGCCCGTTGCCGCTTAGTTGCCGCTCAGTTCCTGCTTCATTGCCGCTTTCCGTAGCCGCTCCAGTACCTCGTCCGCCTGGCGGGCGCGCCCTGCCGAGTCACTTTGCGAGCTTGCGTCAGCGCCGCAGCAGCTTGCCGAACTCGTCGGCCGGTAAGGGCCGGCCGTACAGGTAGCCTTGCCCCTGTTCGCAGCGCAGCAGGCGCAGCAGCTTGGCTTCTTCCTCCGTCTCGATGCCTTCGGCCACCACCTTCAGGTCCAGGTTGTGCGCCAGCGACACGATGGTCGACACCAGCCCCATGTAGCCGGCATCCTGCGTCATCCTCATCACGAACGAGCGGTCGACCTTCAGCACGTCGACCGGCAGCGTGACGAGGTAGGCGAGCGACGAGTAGCCGGTGCCGAAGTCGTCGATCGCCACCGGCACGCCCAGGGCGCGCACGCGGGTGAGGATGTCGACCACGCGCCCGTGATCCGCCACCAGGCTGCTTTCGGTCACCTCGATCGACAGCGGCGACAGGTGCGCCTCGGCCGTATTGAGCGCGCGTTCGATGTCGTCGAACAGCGAATCGCAGCGGAACTGGGGCGGCGCCACGTTGACGGCGATCTGCGGCGGCTTGAACCCGGCGTCATGCCACGCGCGCCAGTCTTCCATGGCGCGCTGCATCACATTGCGGCCGACCTGGGTGACGAGGCCGCTGCGTTCCAGCACCGGCACGAACTCGGCCGGCTGGATCAGCCCGCGCACCGGATGGCGCCAGCGCACCAGCGCCTCGGCACCGGCCAGCTTGCCGGTCTTGAGGTCGATCTTCGGCTGGTAGAAGTTGACGAACTCGCCCCGTTCCACCGCCTCGCGCAGTTCGGCCTCCAGGTTGATCTGGCGCGCCAGCGCGTGGTCCGCATCGCGGTCGTAGAAACCGATGGCCTCGTCCTGGATGCGGGCGCCGGCCAGCGCGTCCCAGGCCTTGACCAGCAGTTCGTCGGCGCTGGTGCCGTCCTCCGGCAGCATCGCCGCACCCACGTTGATGGTGCACCAGATCTTGTGCCCGTCCACCTGGTAGGAGCCTTCCAGCAGCGGGATGATCGCATCGCGTGCATAGGCACGCGGCGAGCGGTCCTCGTCGACCGGGTAGAACAGCGCGAAGCGCCCGATGCCCACGTGCGACAGGATCATGCGGTCCGCCACGGCATCCCTGAGCCGCTGCGCCACCTGGCGCATCAGCCCGATGGCGGCCGTGTTGCCGTAGGCGGAGCTGATCTCGTCGAAGCGGTTGATGTTGATGAGCAGCACCGTGCCGCTGGCATTCAGCGCAGCCAGCGCGGCGATCTCCTCGTCGAAATGCAGCCGGCTCGGCAAGCCGGACAGCGCATTGGTGCGCGCCAGCCGGAACAGTTCCTGCGCGTTGACCAGGCGTTCGATACCGAAGCTCAGTTCATTGCCGAGCTCGCCCGCGCGCTCCCGGTAGAACGGGTCGAAGAATTCCGGGCGGTGCGAGTAAAAAGAGATCACGCCCCAGCACTTGCCGTTGACGAACAGTGGAATCGCCATGCACGAGGCCACCGCGCGAAGCGGGTTGGTGAGCTGGTTCGAGAACTGCAGCTTGCCGGCGGCGACGGCGGCGCCCGCCAGCTCCGGCAGGAACCAGTCCGCTGCCGCATCGTCGTCGTCCCCGGCCGGCGTCCTCTTGTGCCACTGGTGTTCCGTGCCGTCCCGCGCGGCGGAGGTAAACAGCCGCAGGCCGCCGGTGGCGGGGTCGAGCCGGCTGATGTCGACGATTTCCAGGCCCGGCTGGTGGCAGGCGAAGCGGCATGCGTCCAGGCACAGCGCTTCGATCGTTTTCGCACGGGAGATCAGGGCGGAAAGGCGCGACAGCAGCACGTAGAAATTGTCGTGCCGGATCAGGGCGCGTTCCTTTTCCACCTCGGTGGTCATGTCGATCGCCGAGCCGCCCAGGAACGGCTCGCCGCCGACGTCGATCGGGAACTTGTGCACCAGCCAGTGGCGGGCGCCGTCGTGCGACGTTTCCATCGTCTTGATCGTTTCGCCGTTCTCCAGCACCGCGCGGTCCTGCTCCTCCAGGCTGCGGCGAATGTCTTCCGGCCAGAAATGGCTGTCGTCCATGCCGACCACGGTGGGCACGCCGAAGAACCCGGTCAGCGCGGCATTGCCCATCACGTAGCTGCCGTTGCGGTCCTTGATCCACAGCGGCGAAGGGGAGTGCTCGGCAAAACCGGAAAGAAAACTCTCGGCACGGGCCAGCTTGCGTTGCAGTTGCCGGCAGGCCGCCGCGGTGGCAGCCAGGTCCGCCAGCGCCTGGCGCTGGCCGGCATCCATCGCCGGCGCGGCACAGGCCAGCAAGGCCTGCTCGTCCACCAGCGCTTCCGGCGGCACCGTCGTGCCGCACAGGTAGCCGGCAAGCCGCACCAGCTCCGGCAGCAAGCCATCCCCGTCGCTGTCCGGCGCCAGCGCCTGTTGTTCCTGGGGGGCGATATGGTTCATCTTCGGCATTGTTCTTGAATCGTCGCGATCGTCAGTCCGTCAGCTTGAACTTGAGCTGGATGGTCAATGCGCCATGCAGGCGATCCTTGTACGACGGTACGATAGCAAAGTTCACGCCTACCCGCTGGTATTCCACGCTCACGACCGGGATCAGGGCCGGGAACCAGCCGCCATCGCGCTGCTTCGGATAACCGTCAAAGGCGCCGACCACGGCACCGAGGCGCAGCGGTCCCAGCGAGAAGGGCTGGTAATAGATGCCGGCGTAGTTCGAGATCGCCCGGTCGCTGTTGTGGAAACGCCCCACCGTGGCCGACGCCACCGTTGAAAAACGGTACTCGGCGCCAATCCCGGGGTTGGTATTGTCCAGCCCCTCGTCGCGATCGAAGTGGTACGAATAAAAGCCCGGATTCACCCACAGTTCGCTGCGCGGCTGCGTTTCGATGACGCCGAACGGGTTGGCGTGGACAGCCGCCTGGCAGAGCAGCAGCGCGGCGCCCAGCAGTGCATGTTTCATCCGGTTTTCTCCTGATCGTTGATGGCGCGGCAATTATAGCGATAGCTCAAGCATTGCGCGTCGCTTTGATACAGGTATGGCAACTGCCGAATGGAAGATGAGCGCCCTGGAGTAATGCAGGGCCGTGGGGAACCCCACGTGGCAGGAGAACGGCATGGCAACGAAATGGCATCACATGTGTCGCCGGCTGGCGGTGCCGTATCGGGGGCATCTCAGCCTGTCCAGGCCAGGGCGGAACCGCGACCACAGGCGGCATCGCGTTCCCAGCCACGGCGCAAGTGAGTTCCGGCTCGTGCCGTTTCACTGCCCGGTAGCCGGCGTCGATCCCTGTTCCTGCAGTTTCAGTTCCCAGTAGCCGACGTCGATCCAGCGGTCGAACTTGCGGCCCACTTCGCCGAAGTGGGCGACTTTCCTGTAGCCCAGTCTTTCATGCAGCGCCACGCTGGCCTCGTTCGGCAGCGCGATACCGCCGATCGCCAGGTGGCAGCCCGCCTCGCGGAGGCGCTGCAGCAGCGCGGTGTAGAGCGCCGTGCCGTATCCCTTGCCGGTGCTGTCGTGGGCCAGGTACACGGTGGTCTCTACCGAGAAGCGGTAGGCGTGGCGCACGCGCCACCGGGTCGCATAGGCATAACCGGCAACAACGCCGCCTGCCGTTTCCAGCACCAGCCAGGGCAGGCCGCCATCCTGCACGGCAGCGATGCGCCCGCGCATGTCGTTGACCGGGACGGGGTCTTCCTCGAAGCTGATGCTGCTGGCGACGATAGGTGGTTATAGATGCGGGTTGTAGACGGCGGCGATGGCCTGCGCGTCGGCGGGGCTGGCGTCACGGATCAACGTGGTGCCCGGCTCAGGCGCGCGGGCGCTGCTTGTGGAATATCACCGGGCTGTACGGCACGGCCGAGGGCGGCGGCGAGTGCAGGATGCCCGGCTTCATCGCGCCGACCACGTGCATCTCGCACGGCTTGCAGTCGAAGCGCAGCGTGTAGCGTTCCTCGCCGGAAACCAGCGTCATCGGCTCGGCCTTCACCTGGCCCTGCACACCCTGCACACCCTTGGCCTGTTTCGGGCACAGGTTGAACGAGAAACGCAGGCAGTGCTTGGTGATCATCAGCGGCACTTCGCCCGCTTCCTCATGCGATTCGTAGGCGGCGTCGATCATTTGCACGCCGTGCTTGAAGTAGAACGCACGGGCTTTTTCGTTGTAGACGTTGGCCAGGTAAGTGAGCTGCGTTTCAGGATAGACGGCCGGCGGTTCGGCCGGCGCCTTGCGGGGCGGGCGCTGCCACGCGGCCAGGCGGGCCGCTTCGTGGGCGGCGATCGCATCGCGGCGCAGTGCGTTGATCGCACCGGACGGCACGAACCAAGGCTGCGACAGCTGCAGTGCCACGCCCGTCGCCGCGAACATCGTGTTGCCCAGCTTGCCCAGGCTGGTATGCAGCGCCGCTTCGGCCTGCGCCGCCTGCTGGGCAGGCTGCAGCGCCAGCGCCGCACCGGTGGCGGACGTGATGCCGTCCTCGTCGGTGATGGTCAAGGTCAGCCCGTCCGCCTGCTCGGACAGCACCAGCTGCACGCCGACCTTGCGTTCCGACGATTTCTTGTTCAGCGTCGCTTCCCACTGGTGGTCGCGGTTGCGGTGGATCTCGATGCCGGGCTTGAGGCCGGTGAGGGCGCTCATCGGCTCGTTCGGGAACACGCGCCAGCGCTGGCCTTCGTCGTCTTCGCCCAGTTTTTGCACGGTATTGGCCTGGATGCCCGCCGAGGCGCGCTTGACCATGTAGTTCAGGCCGTCGCCATTGGCCATCGGCCCGTCGGTCAGCAGGTCGAAATGGTCGCCGCCCAGGCGGGTGACGGTGCCGAGCTTCACGCCCAGGTATTTCGGCGAATCGAACGCGCCGATGTCGTCCTGGCGGCCGCCGGCAAAGTAATCGGTATGGCCACGGTTGAAATTCTTGTCCACGTCCGGCGTGAAGAACACCTCGGTGCGGCCGCTGGACGCGCGCGCCAGCTCGGGGCGGCGTTCGAGGATCTCGTCGAGCAGCAGCCGGTAGTGGGCGGTGATGTTCTTGACATAGCCCATGTCCTTGTAGCGGCCCTCGATCTTCAGCGAGCGGATGCCGGCGTCGACCAGTGCCTCGAGGTTGCGGCTCTGGTCGTTGTCCTTCATCGACAGCAGGTGCTTGTCGAACGCCACCACGCGGCCCTGGCCGTCGGTCAGCGTATAGGGCAGCCGGCATGCCTGCGAGCAGTCGCCGCGGTTGGCGCTGCGGCCCGTGTCCGCATGCGAGATATAGCACTGGCCGGAGAACGCCACGCACAGCGCGCCGTGGACGAAATATTCGAGCGGCGTGTCGACCTCGGCGCGGATTTTTTTGATCTGTTCGATCGTCAGCTCGCGGGCCAGCACCAGCTGCGAGAAGCCCACGTTGCCGAGGAACTTGGCGCGCTCCACGGTGCGGATGTCGCATTGCGTGCTGGCGTGCAGCTGGATCGGCGGCAAGTCCATCTCCAGCAGGCCCAGGTCCTGGATGATCAGCGCATCCACGCCGGCCTCGTACAGCTGCCAGATCTGCTTGCGTGCCAGCTCCAGTTCGCTGTCGTGCATGATGGTGTTCATCGTCACGAAGATGCGCGAGCGGTAACGGTGGGCGAACTGCGTCAGCGCGGCAATGTCTTCCAGCGGATTGCTGGCGTTGTGGCGCGCGCCGAAGGCCGGGCCGCCGATGTAGACCGCATCGGCACCATGCAGGATGGCTTCGCGGCCGATCTCGGCGGTTTTGGCGGGCGACAGCAGTTCGAGTTCGTGGGCGAGAAGCGACATGGGAATCCTGGGGTGAGCGTAGGCCGGGCCTGGGCGAAGGGGCAGATTATAGCGCCCGTGCCTGCCCATGTCATTCACGACGGTCCATCCGGCGGCGGTCGGGGCTTCCAGCCGGACTCGCCCACCCCGGCAATTCCCGTACAATCTTTTCAACTCTCTACAGGAACCCGCCAATGGAATGGTTTTCCGACCCGAACATCTGGATAGGCCTGGCGACGCTCATCGTGCTCGAGATCGTACTCGGCATCGATAACCTGATTTTTATTGCAATCATCGCGGAAAAAGTACCGCCGCACCAGCGCGACAAGGCGCGCCTGCTCGGCCTGTCGCTGGCGCTGCTGATGCGGCTGGGTTTGCTCAGCGTGATTTCCTGGATCGTCACGCTCACCGAACCACTGTTTACGATCGGCGCCATGGCGTTCTCGGGGCGCGACCTGATCCTGCTGGTGGGCGGACTCTTCCTGCTGTTCAAGGCCACCATCGAGCTGCACGAGCGCGTCGAAGGGCAAACGCACGCGCCCGGCGGTCCCGTCGCCTATGCCAGCTTCGCGGCGGTGGTCGGCCAGATCATCGTGCTGGACGCCGTGTTCTCGCTCGATTCGGTGATCACCGCGGTGGGCATGGTCGACGAGCTGGGCGTGATGTTCGCCGCGGTGATCGTGTCGATGGCCGTGATGATGTTCGCCTCGAAGCCGCTGACGCGCTTCGTCAACGCCCATCCCACGGTGGTCGTGCTGTGCCTGTCGTTCCTGCTGATGATCGGCCTGTCGCTGATCGCCGAAGGCTTCGGCTTCCATATACCGAAGGGCTACCTGTATGCGGCGATCGGTTTCTCGGTCGGCATCGAGGCGCTGAACCAGCTGGCGCGCCGCAATTTCCTGCGCCGGCAGGAACACCTGCCGCTGCGTGAACGTACCGCCAATGCGGTGCTGCGGCTGATGGGCGAGAAGACCGATGACGCGGCATCGGCCGCCCCGGCTGCTGCCGGCGAAAGCGTCGAAACCCCCACCTTCGAATCGGCCGAGCGCCACATGGTCAGCGGGGTATTGAGCCTGTCCCAGCGGCCGGTGCGCTCGATCATGACGCCCCGTTCGGAGATCTCCTGGGTGGATCTCGATGACGATGCCGCCTCGGTGCGCGCCCAGCTGCTCGACGCGCCACACAGTTTCTACCCGGCCGGCCGCGGCCAGCTCGACAATATCGTCGGCGTGGCGCGCGCCAAGGATGTGATCGCCGACCTGATGGACGGTGGCCACATCGACCCGGCACGCAGCATCCGCCCGCCGATCGTGATGCCGGACACGGCCGGCGTGCTGCAGGTGATGGAAACGCTGAAACGGGCACATGGCCAGCTGGTGCTGATCGCCGACGAATACGGCACGATCCAGGGCCTGGTCACGCCGATCGATATCCTGGAGGCGATCGCCGGCGAATTCCCGGACGAGGACGAGCAGCCGGTGGTGCAGGCGCTCGGCGACGGGCGCTGGCGCGTCGACGGCGGCGCCGACCTGCATTACCTGCAGCAGGTGCTGGAATCGGACGCCCTCGGTACCGCCACCGACGAATACGCATCGCTGGCCGGCTTCATGCTGGAACGGCTTGGCGCCATGCCGGATGTCGGCCAGGTGCTTGTACTGGACGATTTGCGGCTGGAAGTGGCCGAGGTGCGCGACCGGCGCATTGCCTCGGTGCTGATCAGCCGGGTTGATCAGGCCGGCTCAACTGGCGCGAGCCAGTAGCATCCGCACCACACGGAACGTTTTGGGGGTTAACAAAAAGAAATTAAAAGTTCTTAAGTGATACACTTGTGTTTCTAAAATTTAACGTGTTTTAACACGTCCACACAAGGGTAGTCATCAGCATGAAAGTTTTTGGATCAGTTTCGACGGTTCTCGCGGCAGCCGCTTGCGCGCTTGCACTGACAGCATGTGGTGGCGATGGCGGGGATTCCGCATCCGCGTCGACGCCGGTTACGCCAGCCACGCCGACACCGGTAACGCCGGTAACGCCACCGCCAGCGCCGAAGCCGGATCAGTTCTGGCTGACGATCACGCCATCGAGCGTCGACATTACAGCCTACGTCGACGAGGCAGCCAAAGTCTCGATCACGGCGAAGTCCGGCAAGACCTTTACGAAACCGGTCAATGTCGCGATCGTCGACAAGTCCGGCGTGTTTTCGACGGATGTGAAGATTACTGCGCTTTCCGAGCTCGAATACCGGGCCGACCTGCAAACCTCGGCTGCGCTGCCGGTCGGCCAACGCACCGTGGACCTGGAACTGCGCCTGTGCGAAGACGATCCGAAAGTCTGCAGTGTGCCGGTGGCAGGATCGCCATGGCTGATTCCGGTGAAGGTCAACGTGCTTGCCGCGACGAACCTGACGCCGCTGGGTGTCCTGTCGAACGTGGCCAACTGGAGCACCTACCAGGGTAATGCCTCGCATAGCGCCTACGTCCCGGCGGCTTTCGATCCGGGCAAATTTTCTCGCCGATGGGCATTGCCGGCTTTGACCGATGGCGACCTCGCAACTTCGCCTGCGCATGATAATGGCCGTCTGTTCGCTTCGCTGACCGACAGCCGCGATGCTACCTCTGATGGCGGGTTGTTGAAAGCAGTGCTTGTGGCTTACAGCGAGGAGTCCGGCAAGGAGCTGTGGCGCGCGGATTTCGGCCCGTCTTCCCATATGAATCCGCCTGCCGCGGCAAACGGAAAAGTGTATGTCGTTGCGAAAGACTGCTGCGACACGTTCTTCTGGGTCTTCGATCAGGCAACCGGGAAGTTGCTGAGCAAGACAAACATGCGGTCACCGCTGTGGCCCAACCGCGCGCCGACGATTTTCGGCGACGAAGTGTATGCCAACAGTAACTTCTCCGATGGCGCGTTGATCAAGTTTAGCGCTACGACGTTGGAGCAGGTCTGGCAATCTTCGGTACGGGAGTTTAGATACTGGACGCCGGCCGTGGATGATTCCCATGCCTACGCCTCCATTGGCGGCAGCCTGTACGCAGTGGAAACGGGAAATGGCAAGCATGCGTTCACGATCACGGACCCGGAACCCATATCGGATTCCGGCTATATCGTCGGCGTTGCGCTGTCCGGCGACGGCATGGCGTATACGGTCCACGCTGGCGACCTGCGCGCGTTCGACCTGCCCGGTCGCAAGCTCGCATGGAAGGTCGGAGGTACCGCGATTGGGGCGCCTGCTTTAGCCAGGAGCGCAGTGTACGTGCTCAACAAGCACGAAACCGGGCAAAACGAGGGCGGTGCTGTGCTCGAGGCGCGTGACGCTGCAACCGGCGCTCTGCAGTGGACGTCCGACTTGCTGCCCAAGGGGAGCTACTGGCTGGTTGCCACGCAGAACCTGGCCTTTGTCAGCAGCGACGACAGGACGGTGGCCATCGATCTCGCCACCCATCGTATAGTCTGGGACCATCCTGCCGGCGGCGAACTGTCCATCTCGAACCGGGGCGTACTTTATATCGGCGGCGAGGGCGGCAAGATCACCGCCATCAACCTGCGCTGATCACTGATCGATCACCGCGGACACGCCCCCGTGACCGCGGTCCCGACTCAGGGGATCTTGCGCCGCAGCGGCATCGACACCGGCGTTTCGCGCCCCGGCATCGGCGCCCGGTCCGGCGGTGCCAGGCCGGTCACCAGGTCGGCGATGCGCACCGATTTGCCGGTCTCGAAGCACTGGTTGGCGGCCACGCCGATCAGGATCGAATTGGCGCCGCCGCGTTCGTCCGAGCGGCGCTTGTACTTGTCCTCGCCGGCCTGGCCGAAGATTTCCTCCAGCATCACGGCATCGCCGCCGCCATGGCCGC
>DASVVD010001130.1:0-2802 GCA_036386715.1 Pseudoduganella sp. | reverse complement strand
GATGGTCGTATTGTTTGCGGTGTTGCCTGCCTGGGCCGCGTCGAGGATCGCGATGGCCTGCTGCCACTCGTCGGCTTCGACGCGGATGAAATGGTTCTTGTCGCGTTTCTCCAGGAACGGCACGCCGGAGCCCATCAGCGTATTGCACAGGATCACGCGCGGCTGCGGTTCCGGGTGGTTGCGGGCGGCATTGAAAGCGGCCAGTACCTCGGCGATATCGTTGCCGTTGACGCGCTGTACGTGCCAGCCGAAGGCCTGCCACTTGTCCGCCAGCGGCTCGAAGCCGAGGACCGCCGACGATGGCCCGTCGGCCTGCTGGTTGTTGATGTCGACCAGCGTGATCAGGTTGCCCAGTTTGAAGTGGGCGGCGGACAGCGCCGCTTCCCACGTCGAGCCCTCGTCGAGCTCGCCGTCCGACATCGAGTTGTAGACGAAGGCCGGGTTGTTCTTCTGGCGCAGGCCGAGCGCCATGCCCACCGCGATCGTCAGGCCCTGGCCGAGCGAGCCGCCGGACATCTCCATGCCGGGCGTATAGGTCGCCATGCCGGACATCGGCAGGCGGCTGTCGTCGCTGCCGTAGGTTTCCAGCTCTTCCTCCGGCAGGATGCCGGCTTCGAGCAGTGCGGCGTACAGCGCGATCGCATAGTGGCCGTGCGACAGCAGGAAGCGGTCGCGGCCTTCCCATTCCGGCGCGTCCGCACGATAATGCAGCGCGTGCCGGTAGGCCACGGCCAGGATGTCGGCCATGCCGAGCGCCTGGCCCACATAGCCCTGGCCCTGCACCTCGCCCATGCGCAGCGCATAGCGGCGGATGCGGTAGGCGGCGGCCTGCAGGGCGGCAAGTTGATCTTCGGTCTGGTTCATTGCTGTCTCCGGTGGCATTGGTCTTGTTGACGAAACCAGTGTAAGAATTGCCAGACCGACCGTATAGCGAGTAATTCTTGGCGATAGATGAAACCAGTTCAGCGATACCGCGCCTTGCGCAAGGCATCCCTCAAGGGGCTGCAGGCCTTCGAGGCCGCCTACATGCACCGTTCCTTCGCTGCCGCGGCGCAGGAACTGTCGATCACGGCATCGGCCGTGAGCCATTCGATCCAGACGCTGGAGGAAGCGCTCGGCACGCTGCTGTTCGAGCGCGCGCGGCGCGGCGTGGTGCCGACCGAGGAAGGCGCCCGGCTGTATGACGTGATCCGCCGCTCGTTCGGCGACATCGACGACGAGCTGCGCACGATCCTCGACCGCGGCAGCAAACAGCAGGTGGTGACGATCCAGTGCGCGCCCAGTTTCGCGGCCATCTGGGTGATGCCGCAGCTGCCGGCGTTCCTGCGCGCCCATCCCGAGATCGACGTGCGGCTGTGGGCCGTGCACCAGCCGCCGGATTTCTCCAGCAGCGGGGTCGACGTGGCCGTGCTGTACGGCCGGCCCCCCGCCTCGGCGGGCGTGCACGTGGAGCCGATCTCGCAGCGCGAACGCTACCTGCCGGTGTGCAGCCCGCAGCTGGTGGACGGCTGGACCTTGCCGCTGCCGCCGGAAGACATCGAGAATTTTTATCTCATCCAGAACGATGTGTCGCTGACGTCGTGGGACGAATGGATCGCCCGCTTCGCGCCCGAGTGCCGGCACCCGGTGCGCGGGCTGCGGCTCGACCGTGCGTTCATGACGCTGGGCGCGGCGGAAAACGGCCTGGGAATGTGCATCGAAAGCACGGTGCTGGTGCACGAACACCTGAGGGACGGGCGCCTGGTGTGCCCGTTCGGCGAACTGGCCATCGAGGCGACCGGGCATTACCTCGCCGTGCCGAAAAGCCGCGAAGGCCTGCAGGCGGTGCGCACGGTGGCGGACTGGATCAGGGGATTCGTTGCCGACGGCGGAGAAGCCGCCGCGGCAGGGTAGCGCGATGCGCCGGGAAAATCAGTGGATCAGCATGCCGCCGTTGACGTCCAGCGTGACGCCGGTGCAGTAGGCCGACAGGTCGCTGGCCAGGAACACCACGGCGCCGGCGATGTCGTCGGCCCTGCCCAGGCGCGACAGCGGGATATCGCTGGCGATCTCGCCCTTGCGCTCCTCGGTCAGCTTGCCCTTGATGATGTCGGTGGCGATCAGGCCCGGCGTGATCGCGTTGACGCGAATGCCGTCGGGCCCGAACTCGCGCGCCATCGCCCGCATCAGGCCCAGCACGCCGGCCTTGGCGGCCGAGTAATGCGGCCCGCCCAGGATGCCGCCGCCGCGCTGCGCCGAGACCGACGAGGTGCAGACGATGCTGCCGCCCTGCTGGCGCTGCATGGCCGGCAGCACCGCCTGCGCCATCAGCAGCGTGCCGCGCAGGCTCACGTCGAGCACGGCATCGTAGTCGTCCGCTGAAATGTCGAGCGTCTTGCGCGGCTGGGTGATGCCGGCGTTGGCGAACAGCACGTCGATGCGGCCGAACCGTGCCAGCGCCGCCTGCGCGGCCGCTTCGCACTGTTCCTTGTTGGTCACGTCGGCCACCACGCCCAGGTGCTGCGGGCCCAGTTCTGCCGCCGCGCCGGCCGGGTTGGCACCGGCCAGGTCGAGGATCACCACGTTTGCGCCATGCGCCGCCAGCATGCGCGCAGTTGCAAAACCCAGGCCGTTGAAGCCGGCGCCGCCGGTCACGATTGCCACTTTGTCTTTCAATAACATAGGAGTCTCCGTTCGTTCATGTCGTGCCGCAATGGTCGCCGACGGCGGCGACCCGGACAAACGAGGAAAACTCAGCGCAGGGCGAAATGGATTCAGGTCTGGCGTCCGAGGTTACCTGCCGAGCGGCACCTGGCGGATCCG
>DASVVD010001129.1:0-4316 GCA_036386715.1 Pseudoduganella sp. | reverse complement strand
TCCCCTACAAGACGCTGATGGTGCAGGGCACCACGTCCGATGCCGGCAAGAGCACGGTGGTGGCGGCGCTGTGCCGCCTGCTCAGGCGCAACGGCCTGTCGGTGGCACCGTTCAAGCCGCAGAACATGGCCCTGAACAGCGCGGTGACGGCGGACGGCGGCGAGATCGGCCGTGCGCAGGCGCTGCAGGCACAGGCGGCCGGCATCGCGCCGCACACGGACATGAACCCAGTGCTGCTGAAGCCCTCGTCGGACATCGGCGCCCAGGTCATCATCCATGGCAAGGTGCGGGCCGAGATGAACGCGCGCGACTACCACCGCTACAAGACGGTGGCGATGGCTGCCGTGCTGGAATCGCATGCGCGGCTGGCCGCGCAGTACGATGCTGTCATTGTCGAGGGCGCCGGCAGCCCGGCGGAAATCAACCTGCGCGACCGGGATATCGCCAACATGGGCTTTGCCGAAGCCGTCGATTGCCCGGTGGTGATCGTGGCCGACATCGATCGGGGCGGCGTGTTCGCGCACCTGGTCGGCACGCTGTCGTGCCTGTCGGAGAGCGAACGGGCACGCGTGATCGGTTTTGTCATCAACCGTTTTCGGGGCGACATCAAGCTGCTGGAACCTGGCCTGGACTGGCTGGAAGCGCAGACCGGCAAGCCGGTACTGGCCGTGCTGCCCTACCTGCACGGCCTGTTCCTCGATGCCGAGGATGCCGTGCAGCCGGTGCAGGACCAGAAGGGCGATTTCCGTGTCGTGGTGCCCAGCCTTCCCCGCATGAGCAACCACACGGATTTCGACGCGCTGCGCGCCCATCCGGACGTGGACTTGCAGTTCGTCCGCGAAGGCCATGCAATTCCGCCGGCCGACCTGATCATCCTTCCCGGCAGCAAGAACACCCGCAGCGATCTGGCATGGCTGCGCGCGCAGGGCTGGCCGGAACGCATTGCCCGCCACCTGCGCTATGGCGGCAAGGTAATCGGCATCTGCGGCGGCTTCCAGATGCTGGGCCAGTCCGTGCAGGATCCGCACGGCGTGGAAGGCGCGCCTGGCGAGTCGCAGGGCCTTGGCCTGCTCGACATGACCACGGTGATGTCGCAGCAGAAGCGGCTGCAGCAGGTGAGCGGCAAGTGCCTGTTTGCCGAGGCCGCGGTGGGCGGCTATGAGATCCACATGGGCGTATCGAACGGCGCTGCGCTGGCACACCCGATGTTTGAAATCGGCGGCCGCCCGGAAGGCGCGTGCTCGCCGGACGGCCAGGTACTCGGGACCTACCTGCACGGCGTGTTCGATACCCCGGGTGCCTGTTCCGCACTGTTGCGCTGGGCGGGGCTCGGCAGCGAGCGGACAGTGGACCTGGACGCGCTGCGTGAAGCGAGCCTGGAGCGGCTGGCCGATGCGAGCACCCTATTGCTGGAGGCGCTGATCACCCGAAGGTAGGGGCGCAGGGCATGGCGGCTTCGCGCCGAGCCGCTTTGTGCAACAATCGCTGCACGAATCGTTACGCCATCGCTCCATGTCCAGTCCTGAACTCAACGCCAAGCGTTACCTGCCCTGGGTCGTCGCCACGGCCCTCTTCATGGAGCAACTCGACTCCACGATCGTCAACACCGCCATTCCGAGCATGGCCGCCAGCCTGCTGGTAACGCCGCTGAGCCTCAAGGCCGTGGTCACCAGTTATATCCTGAGCCTCGCGGTGGCGATCCCGGTCAGCGGCTGGATGGCGGACCGCTACGGCACGCGGCGCGTGTTCATGACGGCGATCGCCATCTTCACGGTGGCATCGGTGCTGTGCGGCCTCTCCGTCAGTTCGCCCATGCTGGTGGCATCGCGGCTGCTGCAGGGATTCGGCGCGGCGATGATGATGCCGGTGGGACGGCTCGCCATCGTGCGCACGTTCCCCAAAGCCGAGCTGCTGAGGGCGATGAACTTCGTGATCATCCCCGCGCTGATCGGCCCATTGCTGGGGCCCACGGTCGGCGGCCTGATCGTGCACTGGATGTCGTGGCGCGAGATCTTCTTCATCAATGTGCCGGTTGGCCTCGCGGCAATCTGGCTGGCGCACAAGCACATGCCCGACTATCACGGCGACAAGGACCGCCCGCTCGACGTGATGGGGCTGATCCTGTTCGGCACCGGCGTCGCGCTGCTGTCATGGCTGCTCGAGATATTCGGCGAACACCGGCTGGACGTCACGTCGTGGGCCGTGCTGTTCGTGATTTCGGTGTGCCTGCTGGCAGCATACGGGCTGCATGCGATGCGCGAGGAATTTCCGCTGCTGCGCCTGCAACTGTTCAGGGTGCGCACATTCCGCGTATCGGTTCTCGGCGGCTTCTTCACCCGGCTCGGTGTCGGCGGCCTGCCGTTTCTGCTGCCCCTGCTGTACCAGCTGGGCCTCGGCCTGCCGGCCTGGCAGTCGGGCCTGCTGATGATGCCGTCGGCCGCCGCGGCCATGTTCATGAAGTTTTTCTCGGCGCGGTTGCTCGCCCGTTTCGGCTACCGCCTTGTATTGGTGGTGAACACCGCGTTCATCGGCGTGACGATCGCCATGTTCTCGTTTGTCCAACTGGGCACGCCGATCTGGATGATCGTGCTGATTTCCTTGTGCCAGGGCTTCTTCAACTCGCTGCAGTTCTCCAGCATGAACACGATCGCCTATGCCGACGTGGACCAGAAGGATTCAAGCATGGCCAGCACGATGGCCAGCTCGATGCAGCAGTTGTCGATGAGCTTTGGCCTTGCCTGCGGGTCGCTGATCACGGGCTGGTACCTGGGCGACATGCCGCAGACCGATCGCGTGGTCCTGACGGAGGCTCTCCACCATGCATTCCTGACGCTGGCCGGGCTGACGGTCCTGTCGGCCGGCATGTTCTGGACCCTGCGCAAGGACGATGGCGAAAGCATCAGCCGCGGCACCAAGACCGCCGAGCCGGGAACCGTGGTGGCTGCAACGGAGCAGTCCGCGGCGCAGTAAGGATCTCTGCAAGCCGGTCGGTGTGCATTATGATGACGGAACAACAATCAACTGGAGTGTCAATGGTCCGTCTGCACTGCTTCGCCCAATCGGGCAATGCCTTCAAGGTCACCTTCATGCTGCGCGCGCTGGATACGCCTTTCGAGACTGTTTACGTGGACTTCTTCAAGGGGATCAGCACGGACCCCGCCTGGCGTGAAGAACATAATGACATGGGCGAAGTGCCGATCCTGGAAGACGGCCCATTGCGGCTGACACAATCCGGCGCGATCCTCACCTACCTGGCGAAGAAACACGACCGGTTCGGTGGCGCCACGGAGAGCGAGCGGCTGGAAGTGCTGCGCTGGCTGCTGTTCGACAATCACAAATTCACCAGTTACCTGGCGACTTACCGGTTCATGAAAGCATTCGGAAAGAACCAGCCGGACCCGGCAGTCATGAAGTTCCTGCTCGGCCGCATCGAAGGTGCCTTCAATGTCGTCGACAAGCACCTCTCCTCCCGCGCGTACATTGTTGGCAACAGCCCCACGATCGCCGACTTCTCGCTGAGCGGCTATCAATTCTTTCCTGTCGAGGAAAGCGGCATCGATGTGGCGGCGCGCTGGCCAAACATCGGCGCCTGGGTCGAGCGGCTAAAGCTGATCCCGGGCTGGGCCTCGCCGTACGACGCCATGCCAGGCGAGCGGGTAGCACCGCGGTGGTAGCGTAAAAGCAAAAAGCCTCGCCAGCATGCGCTGGCGGGGCTTCTCTAATTACTAGTCTGACGATAACCTACTTTCACACTGGTTGCAGTAGCGATGTCGGGCAATGCCCGGCAGAGCAATCGGCGCAAAGTGCCGCGTCGGGCAATGCCCGGCGGGGCGACGGTTCGGGACCAGGCACCAAGTCCGCGGCGTCCTGCAAAGTGTGCACTTCAAAGCAAAAAGCCCCGCCAGCATGCGCTGGCGGGGCTTCTCTAATTACTAGTCTGACGATAACCTACTTTCACACTGGTTGCAGCACTATCATCGGCGCAAAGTCGTTTCACGGTCCTGTTCGGGATGGGAAGGGGTGGTACCGACATGCTATGGTCATCAGACTTGACCGGTTCGGCTCGCGCATTTGGCGCGGTGCCGGAATTCTTTAAAACAACCTGCTGACTACTTAAAACATACCTGCTCACTAATTGAAAAAGCCCGCTACGATCACGCAACGGGCTCTCTCGGTATAACAGCCTGACGATAACCTACTTTCACACTGGTTGCAGCACTATCATCGGCGCAAAGTCGTTTCACGGTCCTGTTCGGGATGGGAAGGGGTGGGACCGACTTGCTATGGTCATCAGGCATGACTTGTACATCATCGCG
>DASVVD010001128.1:0-3018 GCA_036386715.1 Pseudoduganella sp. | reverse complement strand
AAACGTCTTCTTGCACGAGAACATGCAAAAAAAATTGAAGGTAATCGCAGCATCCGTTTTGCTGGCCAGCGTATCGGCTTGTAGCCTGTTACCGGAACAGTCGGATGAGACCAAAGGCTGGTCCGCTTCGAAATTATACTCGGAGGCCAAGGAAGAATTGGCCGGACAGCATTACGAGCGGGCCATCCAGCTGTTCAACAAGCTTGAAGCAAGCTATCCGTTCGGCGTTTATGCACAGCAGGCGCAGATGGAAGTGGCCTATGCCTACTACAAGTCGCAGGACCAGGCCCAGGCGCTGGCAGCCGTCGAACGCTTCATCAAGCTGCATCCGAACCACCCGAACGTCGACTACATGTACTACCTTCGCGGCCTGATCAACTTCAATGACCAGATCGGCCTGCTGAACTTCGTCTACGAACAGGATCCGGCCGAGCGTGACCCGAAAGCCACGCGCGAAGCGTTTGCGGCGTTCAAGGCGCTGGTCGACAAGTTCCCGGAAAGCCAGTACAAGCCGGACGCGGTCGACCGCATGAAGTACCTGATCAACGCAATGGCCACGTATGAAGTCTACGTGGCGCGCTACTACTACCGTCGGGGCGCCTACCTGGCCGCCGCCAACCGCGCGATGGACGCGGTGCGCGAATACAGCGACTCGCCGGCGATCGAGGAAGCGCTGTGGATCATGATCCGCAGCTACGACAAGCTGGGCAACGTCGCCCTGCGCGACGATGCGATGCGCGTCTTCAAGCAGAACTTCCCGACCAGCAAATTCATCGACGAAGGTGCGCCGAAGCCGGACCGCAAGTGGTGGAAGTTCTGGTCGGCTTCATGAGCTGCCCCTGAGCCGACCACCCACGATAGCGCTCTTACAGCCCAGCCCGTGTCCACCATGGGGTCAACCCCGAAATCGGACACGAGCTGAACCGTAGTGGTGCTTTTATGGTTGAGCTTGTGTCGAAATCGGGCTGGCTCAGGTGATTATGGTTGAGTTCGTGTCCGAAAAGGGGGTTGACCCCAGGTGGACACGAGCCCGGCTGTGATGCCTCAGGCTGAAGTGCGGCGGAACACCCACCGGTCGTCGTTCGACGCTTCCGGCGTGAAGGCGTAGCCATCCATGTCGAAGTCCTTCAGCCCGTCGGGATCGGTGATGCCGTTGACGGCCGCATAGCGGGCCAGCATGCCGCGGGCACGCTTGGCGTAGAACGAGATGATCTTGTAGCGGCCGTTCTTGAACTCCTCGAACACCGGCGTGACCACGCGCACCCCCAGTTTGGCCGGCCGCACCGACTTGAAATACTCTTCCGACGCGCAGTTGACGAGCCAGCGCGCGCCCTGCTCCTGCGCGGCACCGTTCAGTTCGTGCGTGATCAGGTCGCCCCAGAACGCATACAGGTCCTTGCCGCGCACGTTTTTCAGGCGCGTGCCCATTTCAAGCCGGTGCGGGTGGATCAGGTCCAGCGGGCGCAGCAGGCCATACAGGCCCGACAGGATGCGCATCCTGCCCTGCGTGTAGTCGAGCTGCTGCGGGCTCAGCGAGCGCGCATCGAGGCCGTCGTACACATCGCCATTGAACGTCATCACGGCCTGGCGCGCCTGCGCGGTATCGGTGGTCCACGACGCATAGCGGCCCACGTTGAGCGTGGACAGCGCGTCCGACAGGTCCATCAGTTCGGCCAGCTCGTGCGGCGCGAATTCGCGCATCCGCTCGATCAGCTGGGCCGAGTGGTCGAGGAACGCGGGGCGGGTGGCGATGTCGGTGGTGGGAGGGGTCTCGAGATCGAGACTCTTTGCGGGGGAAAGCACTATCAGCATATGATTCGAAACCAGCCATTCAGGACAAAATAATTTCCGCCATGATACCCGCTTTGCCCCAAACCACCTCGCCGGCCGCGCCGCAACGCATCGTCATCGACACCAATGTCTGCCTCGACCTGTTCGTGTTCCATGATCCACGCTGGGCCGGGCTGCTGGCAGCGATCGAGAGCGGCGCCGTCGAGGCGATCACGCGCGCCGACTGCCGCGACGAATACCACGTGGTACTGCACTATCCCCACCTGCCGCTGGACGAGACCACCCGGCCGGCCAGCGCCGCCCGCTTCGACGCGCTGATCAGGGTCGTGGCGCCGCCGGAATCGGGCGTGCGCCTGCCGGTGTGCACCGACCGCGACGACCAGAAATTCCTCGAACTGGCGCGCGATGCCGGCGCGCAGGTGCTGCTCACGAAGGACAAGGCCCTGCTGAAGCTGGCGCGCCGCCTGCGCAACGCCGGCATGTTCGCCGTGCTGCCGCCGGAACAGTGGACGCTTCCCGCGCCCGCCGCTGCTGCGCTAGAATAACCCGACCGCGGCCACCCGTGGATCGCCGGATGGGCGGCCCGAGCCGGCCCGCAGCGGCTTTCCATGCGATCGGCCGTAAATGATCAGCTGTGAATGGATGAACGATCAGCCCCGATCCGATCCACCCCACCAATGGGTTCCGTCTCCGATGACTACTGGTTCGACCACCACCGCCGCAGCGCCCCCTTCCCTGACCACGCGCCTGCCGGCGGTCGGCACCACCGTGTTCACGCGCATGTCGGCGCTGGCCGCGGCGCACGACGCAGTCAACCTCGGCCAGGGCTTTCCGGACTTCGCCTGCGATCCGCGGCTGGTCGACATGGTGGCCGATGCGATGCGCGCCGGCCACAACCAGTACCCGCCGATGGCGGGCACGCCGGCGCTGCGCCAGGCGATCGCCGGCAAGATCGCCACCCTGTATGGCCATGGATACGATGCCGACACCGAAATCACCGTGACGGCCGGCGCCACGCAGGCGCTGACGACGGCGATCCTGGCCGTGGTCCATCCCGGCGATGAAGTCATCGTCATCGAACCGGCCTACGACAGCTACATGCCGGCGATCGAGCTGGCCGGCGGCGTCGTGGTGCCGGTGCAGATGGTGCTCGACGACGCCGGCTACCACGTGCCGTGGGAGCGCATCGCCGCCGCGGTATCGGCGAAGACGCGCCTGGTCGTCGTC
>DASVVD010001127.1:0-2971 GCA_036386715.1 Pseudoduganella sp. | reverse complement strand
GTCGCTGGCGATCGTTTTCATGCATGGCTACCGCTTCACGGAACACGAGCAGGCCGTCGCGCGCATCGCCCGCGCGACCGGCTTCACGCAGGTGTCGGTATCGCACGAAGTCAGCCCCCTGATGAAACTGGTTGCCCGCGGCGATACCACGGTGGTCGATGCCTACCTGTCGCCGGTGCTGCGCCGCTATGTCGACCAGGTGGCCGCCGAGCTGCCCGGCGTGAACCTGCAGTTCATGCAGTCGCATGGCGGACTCACGGATGCGCGCGCATTCCAGGGCAAGGACAGCATCCTGTCCGGCCCGGCGGGCGGCATCGTCGGCATGGTTCGCGCCAGCCGGCTGGCGGGCTTCGACAAGGTGATCGGCTTCGACATGGGCGGCACGTCCACCGATGTGTCGCACTATGCCGGCGAGTTCGAACGGGTGTTCGAGACGCAGGTGGCGGGGGTGCGCATGCGCGCGCCGATGATGAGCATCCACACGGTGGCGGCCGGCGGCGGTTCGATCCTGCACTTCGACGGCAGCCGGCTGCGCGTGGGGCCGGACAGTGCCGGCGCCGATCCCGGCCCGGCCAGCTACCGGCGCGGCGGCCCGCTGGCCGTCACCGACTGCAACGTCATGCTGGGCAAGATCCAGCCCGCCGAATTTCCGCACGTGTTCGGCGCCGATGGCACGCAGCCGCTCGATGCCGACGTGGTGCGCGCCCGCTTCGCCATGCTGGCGGACGAGATTGCCCGGGCCGGCGGCGGCGTCACCACGCCGGAGGCCGTGGCGGCGGGCTTCATCGACATCGCGGTCGGCAACATGGCCAATGCGATCAAGCAGATCTCGGTGCAGCGCGGCCATGACGTGACCGGCTATGCGCTGACCAGTTTCGGCGGCGCCGGCGGCCAGCATGCATGCCTGGTGGCCGATGCGCTCGGCATGAAGACGGTGTTCATCCACTCGCTGGCCGGCGTGCTGTCGGCCTACGGCATGGGGCTGGCGGACCAGGTGGCGATGCGCGAGCGGGCGGTCGAAGCCGCGTTGACGAATACCGGCTTGCCGGCGCTGCAGGCGACGCTCGACGCGCTGGCGGGCGATGCCTGCGCGGCGCTGCGCGCGCAGGGTGTGGCCGAGGGCCATATCGTGCTCGTGCGCCGCGCGCACCTGCGCTACGAAGGCACCGATTCCGCGCTGATCGTGCTGTTCGACACTGAAGACGCGATGCGCGCGCAGTTCGACCAGGCCTATAAAAAGCGCTTCTCGTTCCTGATGCCGGGTCGGGCGCTGGTCGTCGAGGCGGTGTCGGTGGAAGCGATCGGCAGGTCCGATGCCCCGGCGGAAGTGGTGCCGGCGCGCCCGCCGCGCGACGGCGCGCCGCAACCGCACCGGATCGTGCCGATGGTCAGCGCCGGCCAGTGGCGCGACACGGCACTTTACCGGCGCGAGGGACTGCGCACCGGCGACGTGCTGCGCGGCCCGGCCATCATTGCCGAAACCAATGCCATCACGGTAATCGAAGCCGGCTGGCAGGCCGAGGTGACGCCGCAGGATCACCTGGTGCTGACCCGCGTCGAAGCGCTGCCGGCACGCCGGGCGATCGGCACCACGGCCGATCCGGTGATGCTGGAAATCTTCAACAACCTGTTCATGTCGGTGGCCGAGCAGATGGGCCTGCGCTTGCAGAACACCGCGCACTCCGTCAACATCAAGGAGCGCCTGGACTTTTCCTGCGCGATCTTCGATGGCGGCGGCAACCTGATCGCCAACGCGCCGCACATGCCGGTGCACCTGGGTTCGATGGGCGAAAGCATCAAGCGGGTCATGCATGCCAATGCCGGCGCGATGCGCCCCGGCGACGTCTACATGCTCAACGATCCCTACAACGGCGGCACGCACCTGCCGGACATCACCGTCATCACGCCGGTGTTCGATACGGGCGGCACGGCGATCCTGTTCTATGTCGGCTCGCGTGGCCACCATGCGGACATCGGCGGCACCACGCCCGGCTCGATGCCGCCCGACTCGCGCACGATCGCCGAGGAAGGCGTGCTGATCGACAATTTCAAGCTGGTCGATGGTGGCGTGCTGCGCGAGGCCGAGACGCGCGCCTTGCTGGCCGGCGCCGAATTCCCGGCCCGCAATCCGGAGCAGAACCTGGCCGACCTGCGCGCGCAGGTCGCCGCCAACCAGAAAGGCGTCGACGAGCTGCACCGGATGGTCGCGCACTTCGGGCTGGACGTTGTGCGCGCCTACATGGGCCATGTGCAGGACAACGCCGAGGAAGCGGTACGGCGGGTGATCAGCGCACTGCGCGACGGTGCCTTCGTCGTCGATCTCGACAACGGCGCCCGGATCAGCGTGGCGGTCACGGTGGATGTGGCCTCGCGCAGCGCCACGATCGATTTCACCGGCACCTCGGCGCAGCTGGACAACAATTTCAATGCGCCTTCGGCCATCTGCATGGCGGCGGTACTGTACGTGTTCCGCACGCTGGTCGACGACGACATTCCGCTCAACGCCGGCTGCCTGAAACCCTTGACCGTCATCATCCCGCCAGGCTCCATGCTCAACCCGCGCTATCCCGCGTCGGTGGTTTCCGGCAACGTGGAAACCTCGACCTGCATCACCAACGCGCTGTACGGCGCGCTAGGCGTGATGGCGGCATCGCAGGGCACGATGAACAATTTCACCTTCGGCAGCAGCCGCCACCAGTACTACGAGACGATCAGCGGCGGCTCCGGCGCCGGCAACGGCTTCGACGGCACCGACGTGGTGCAGACCAATATGACCAATTCGCGCCTGACCGATCCCGAGATCCTGGAATGGCGCTTCCCGGTGCGGCTCGACAGCTACACGATACGGCCCGGGTCGGGCGGGGCGGGGCGCTGGCGCGGCGGCAATGGCGGCGTGCGGCGCGTGCGCTTCCTGGAACCGATGACGGCCGCGATCCTGTCGAACAACCGGCTCCATGCGCCGTTCGGCATG
>DASVVD010001126.1:0-3324 GCA_036386715.1 Pseudoduganella sp. | reverse complement strand
GGCAGCCTCGTCATCGGCTCCGACCAGGTGGCCACGCTGGACGATGAACAGATCGGCAAGCCCGGCAACCACGCCGCCGCCCTCGCGCAATTGCAGAAAATGCGCGGCCGCGAAGTGGTGTTCCATACCGCACTGTGCCTGTGGGACAGCCGCAAAGGTACCTGCCAGCTGGAGGATATCGCCACCACCGTGAAGTTCCGCGACCTGCCCGATAGCGAACTCGATGCCTACCTGCGTATCGAGCAACCCTACGACTGCGCCGGCAGCGCCAAGAACGAAGGCCTCGGCATCGCCATCCTGGAACGCATCGATTCCTCCGACCCCACGGCACTGACCGGCCTGCCGCTGATCGCGCTGACCGGCATGCTGCGCGCGGCCGGCGTCCACTTTTTCACACTCTAGAACATGACCGGCACCCTCTACCTCATTCCCAACACGCTGGGCGAAACCGCCGCGCTGGACCATGTCATCCCCGACCACGTGCAGGCGCTCACGGCGCAACTGGGTCATTTCGTGGCCGAAAACGCCAAGACGGCACGCGCCTTCCTCAAGCTGGTCAACGCGGTGCACCCGCTGGCGCGGCCGCTGCAGGAAATCGCCATCACCGAACTGAACGTCAACACCAGGGCCGAGGCGCTGGCCGGCCTGCTGGCCCCGCTGCGCGACGGCCACGATGTGGGCCTGTTGTCCGAAGCGGGCGTGCCGGCGGTGGCCGACCCGGGTGCCGACCTGGTGCGCCTTGCACATAGGGAAGGCATTGCCGTGCGGCCGCTGGTCGGCCCGTCATCGCTGCTGCTGGCGGTCATGGCAAGCGGCCTGAACGGGCAGAGTTTTGCGTTCAACGGCTACCTGCCCACCGACCCGGCCGCGCGCGGCAAGCGCCTGAAAGAGCTCGAGCAGCGTTCGCGCACCGAAAAGCAGACACAGCTGTTTATTGAAACGCCCTACCGCAACGGCGCCCTGCTCGAAGCGCTGGCGGCCGCATGCCAGCCCGGCACGCTGATCTGCGTGGCGACCGATATCAGCCTGGCGTCGGAAACGATCCGCACGCAGACTGCAGCGCAATGGAACAGCGCGCTGGCCGCCGGCCGCGGCCCGGATTTCCACAAGAAACCCACCGTGTTCCTGCTGCTGGCGCAGTAGCCCCCGGCGGAACAACGCGTCGCCGGACCACAAGGTCGTTGGCGCGATCAGGTAATAAGCTGGTAACACGGGCCCCAGGGCAAGGCGCATCGTCGAAGACAGTACTTCAGTACAGTGGGATAGCAAGGCGGACGAATGCAACGCCGCCTGGGGCTGGTATCAGCGGCTGCTAGCGCACCGGCGTGATCGCCACGCCGCTGGCGTAGTCGTTGATCCACTCGTACGCGGCCAGCTGGCTCGCATACAGCGTGGAGGATGTCATGCCCAGGCTGTGCAGCAGGCCCGTCAGCTCCGGCCCTTCCTGCGCCTCTTCGACGAGCTCGATCAGCTTCAGCACGTCGCCATAATTGCCGGTGCGGTGCAGCAGCGCCGCGCGCACATCGTCCAGCACGTTTACGCTGTCGAGGATTTCCGGCATCGCCACCGAAAACAGCGCATCCATCAGCGACATGATGCCGACCGTGAAACCGATATCGGCACCGATCCGTTCGCCCGGGCGCAGGTGCTCGAGCACGTTTTCCATGGTCTTGCCGCGCGTGGTGGCCAGTTGCAGCAGGGGCGAGTCGTACTGGTGCCCCTTGATGTACAACAGGATCTGCAGCCAGCGCTGCAGCTGGCGCCGGCCCAGCACCACCAGGGCATGGCCGACCGAATTGATGCGGAAACGCGCGCCAACGGCAGGCGTGTTAACGAGGCGCAGCAGGTTCAGCGTGATCAAGGGGTCGAGCTTGATGCCGCGCTCGATCTCGTGCTGGTCCGCGTCGGAAGCCAGCAGGTCGAGCAACTGCATGATCGCCATTTGTGATGGCGCTATCTTCTTGCCAGAAAGAATGACCGGCCGGGCAAAATAATAGCCCTGGAAGTATTCGAACCCCAGGTCCATGCAATGGCGGAATTCTTCCTGCGTCTCGACCTTTTCCGCCAGCAGTTTCTGGCCGGGGGTTTTCAGCGACCGGGTCAGTTCGCCCAGCGCGTCGCGGCCCATGCCCTTGATGTCGATCTTGATCACGTCCATCAGCGGCTGCAGCTTGGTCAGGCTGTCCGAGCGGCCCACCACGTCGTCCAGGGCAAACTTGTAACCTGCCTGCTTCAGCTCCACCACGCGCGCCAGCACTTCGGGCGTCGCCTCGACCGTTTCCAGCACTTCGAGCATGACCTTGTCGTTCGGCAGGAAATGAATGAAGTCGCTCATCAGGCCTTCCGTATCGACATTCACGTAGGCCGTCTGCTCGCCGACCACGTGCTGCATGCCCAGCTCGGAAGCATGGGCAATCACGGACGCGGTGGCGGCGGTGCCGTCGGTAAAATCCGCAGTGCCGGTATCGGCATTGCGGTACAGCAGCTCATAAGCGACGAGCCGCTGGGAACGATTGAGGATGGGTTGCCGCGCCAGGAAAAAATGATTGGCGTAGGGCATCGGAATATCCGGGCTGACTGCCAGCGTCATGAAGGGACCTGCTTGAAAACGATGCCGCCACCTTAACCCAGCATTAACTTAATTACAATCAGTTTATGACCGCCGCGTGACATTCCGGTTGTCCTGGACGCGCGGGGTGGCCGGATCGCCGCTCTCGAGCGTAAAGGTGGCGCCCTTGTCGCGGCCCAGCACCTGCACGAGGTAGGGCATCACGCTCTTGAGCGTGGCCAGCAGCGTGAATGGCGGGTTCAGGATGAACATGCCGCTGGTGTGCAGGGCAATGCCGTCCGGTGTCGGCGACGAGATCGTCAACGTCACGTTGAGCCAGTCCTGGGCCGGCAGGCGTTTCAGCTTCTCGGCGAAATTGCGCGCCTCGATGCGCTGCAGCACCGGGTACCAGACCGCGTAGGTACCGCTCGGGAAACGCTTCAGCGCATCGCCGAGCATCTCGTTGACCCTGCGGTAATCCTGCTTGTCCTCGTACGGCGGGTCGCACAGCACCAGCGCACGGCGCGACGGCGGCGGCAGCAGCGCCTTCACGCCGAGGAAACCGTCGGCCTTGTTGATGATGGTGCGCTTGCCGCGCACCGTGCTGCGCCGGCCCTGCGCGGCCTGGTGCTGCTCGAGCTTGGTGAAGTTGTCGGCCAGCAGCCGCACGTCGGCCGGGTGCAGCTCGAACAGGCGCAGGCGGTCCATCTCGCGGGACACCTGTTCGGCCACGTACGGCGAACCCGGGTAATAGCGCATCTTGCCGCTCGGGTTCA
>DASVVD010001125.1:0-2252 GCA_036386715.1 Pseudoduganella sp. | reverse complement strand
CGGCGTTGGAATAGGTGCGCAACGTCATCGGCGTGTTCGGGTCCACGCGGCCGTTGATGTTGAAGCGCGTATCCAGCAGGGCCGAATCCGGCAAGCCGAGCGAACCGAAGGTGACGTTCTGGGTGCTCGATACCGTGGCATCGGTCAGCACCTTGCGGAAGTAGCCGGCCGACAGCAGGCTGCCCGGCTTGAAATACCATTCCAGGCTCGTGTCCAGGTTCTTCGACTGCTGCGGCTTCAGGTTTGGGTTGCCTGCGGTGGCCGTGTTGTCGAACTGGTTCGGCACCACGGTCTGCGCGGCGATGATGCCCAGCGATGCGCGGGAGATCGTCTTGCCCCAGGAAGCGCGCCACATCAGCGTGTCCGTCAGGTCGAACGCGGCGCTGACGGCCGGCATCACGTTGCTGTACTTGCCCTCTTCGTCATTCGGCGCATAGGCGTTGTTGGCGCCGGTCTGCTTGAAGTTGTCGATGTAGGTCCTGGTTTCCGAATAGCGCACGCCGGCGTTGAAGCGCAGCTCGCGGCCGAACACCTCGCCCTTGAAGTCGGATTGCACGAAGGCCGAGCTGACCTTTTCCTGCGCCGTGAAGCTCTGTGCCGGCGTAAATGCGGAGTTCGGGTTGTACTGGAGCGGATTGAACGTGGAGTACGTGTAGCCGCGGTCGAAGGTGCCCCAGGCGCTTGGCCAGCCGCCGCCCATGTCCAGGTTCCCGATCGGCAGGTTCGATGTCATGCCGGCGCGCAGGCCGGTGTTGCCCAGCTGGTTCAGGCGCGCCGTTGCCAGCGAAGTGCCGTTGCGCTTGTCGATGCCCTTCGTGGTGTCCACGAACGAGAAACCGGTCTTCATCTTGCCGGTCCAGCCGCCCGGCAGGTCATAGGTCCACTCGGCCGCGGCGCGCGCCTGGCGGCCCTTGTCGAATTCCTTGGTCCAGCCGGTGCCGATCTGGAAGCCCTGGAAATTGTTCGGGTCCGTGTAGCTGGTCGGCGACGACATCGACGGGTACACGTGGTCATCGCCATAGCCGATGGTGGAGGTGATGCCGAAGATCTGGCCGGACAGCGTGCTCTGGTACGACAGCGCGCTGCTGTTGTTGGCACTGGCCTGGGCGGTGAACGTCAACCGGTCGCTGGCCTTCCAGGTGAGGTTCAGCGCGCCGTAGCCGAATTCGGTCTCGTCGTTGGCATAGGTGACACCGCTGCTGTACGACGTATTGCCGAAGGTGCCTTCGAGCAGGTTCGACGAAGGATCGATGGAAACGTTCAGCGGGATCAGGCCGTTATTGCCATTCTGGCCGGCCGGCGCGTTGCGGTTCGTGGTGCGGCTGTTGCGCAGCAGGATGCCGAAGTACATCTCATCGCGCTCGTTCTTCAGCTTCGAGTACAGCGTATCGAAACTGACGTTCAGGCCGCCGTTCTTGTACTGCAGCGACGACACCAGGCCGTTGCGGGTGCGCTCGTTCTGCGAACCGTAGAAGCGGTAGATGCGTGGCAGCAGCGCATTGTCGATCTGCTGGCGGGTGTAGCCGCCCAGGTTGGCCAGCGGCGAATCGTAGTCGAGCGCCAGGGCGAAGTTGCCGCGCACCGGGTTCTGGCTGCCGTTGAACGAACTGTTGTAGCCGCCGGTGGCTTCGAAACCGGAGCGGTTGTTCATGCTGCCCGAATGCGAAGCGCCGACCAGGAAGCCCCAGTTGCCCCAGGTGTTCGAGTACAGCGCGAAGGCGGCCGGGTTGGTGTGCTCGGACATGGTGTTGTAGCCGGCCGTGATGCCGTAGCGCACGGCGCGCTTCGGATTGTCGAACGGCCGCGGCGTCTGCAGGTCGACAATGCCGCCCAGGCCACCCTCGGTCAGCTCGGCCAGCGGCGACTTGTAGAAGTCGATGCGGCCGAACAGCTCGGAGGCGAACACGTCGTAGTTGAAGCCGCGCGCGGCGCTGCCGATCGTGCTGGTCGACGTGGTGTTGACCGGCGCGCCGTTCAGCGTGGTCACGGAGTATTCGGTGGGCAGGCCGCGGATCGAGATGCGCTGGCCTTCGCCGGAGCTTTCGTCGCGGTTCAGGATCACGCCCGGCACGCGCTGCAGCGATTCGGCCACGTTCGCCTCGGGGAACTTGCCGATGTCTTCCGCCACGATCGAGTCGCGCACGCCGATCGCCTGCTGTTTCAGGTTCAGCGCCTTCTGCAGGCTGGAACGGAAGCCCGTGACGACCACGGTGCTGACAGGGTCCGTGCTGGCGGCGGGGGCCGCAGGTGCT
>DASVVD010001124.1:0-2267 GCA_036386715.1 Pseudoduganella sp. | reverse complement strand
GCACGCCGCGCGGTGTCCTTGGCCTGTTCCGCCAGCGCCAGCACGCGCCGCGCGTCCACCAGGAACAGCTTGCCCGCCTCCGTCAGCCGCACCCAGCGCTTGCTGCGCTCGAACAGCTGCGCGCCCACGTCGTGCTCCAGTGCCTGGATTTGCTGGGACAGCGGCGGCTGGCCGATGTGCAGCCGCTCGGCGGCGCGCGTGAAGCTCAGCTCCTCGGCCACGGCAACGAAATAGCGCAGGTGACGCAGCTCCATGTTATCGCTTTAAAGTATTAATGAAGCCTCAAATATATATTGGACTGTAATACACGGCAAGCCTAGCATGGGCTATCGTCATTCAAAGCAGATCACCATCATGGAGCGCATTTCACCCGCCAGTCCCGCCTTCCGGCGTACCAACCGCGCCTTGTTCTTCGGCGGTTTTTCCTGTTTTTCGCTGCTGTACTGCGTGCAGCCGCTGATGCCGCTGCTGGCGCACCAGTTCGGGCTGACGGCGGCGCAGAGCAGCCTGTCACTGTCGGTCTCGACCGGTGCGCTGGCCGTGTCGCTGCTGCTGTCGTCGGTCGTCTCGGACCGCATCGGCCGCAAGGGCCTGATGGTCACGGCGCTGTTCCTGGCCGCGGTGATGACGCTGGTGTGCGCGCTGGCCGGCAATTACCCGCAATTGCTGATGGCGCGCGCGCTGCTTGGCTTGGGGCTGGGCGGCATGCCGGCGGTCGCGATGGCCTACCTGAGCGAGGAGATCGAACCGGAATCGCTGGGCCTGTCGATGGGCCTGTATATCAGCGGCAGCGCCTTCGGCGGTATGCTGGGGCGGGTGGTGACGTCCACGCTGTCGGACCTGTTTTCCTGGCGCATCGCGCTGGCCGCAATGGGCGTGGCAGGGCTGTATGCGGGATGGGAATTCTGGCGCAGCCTACCGGCGTCGCGCAATTTCAAGCCGGTCCAGGGCGGCCTGGCGGGCACGGCAGCCGGGCTGCGCCGCCATCTCGGCGACGACGGCCTGCCATGGCTGTTCGCGCTGGCCTTCCTGCTGATGGGCTGCTTCGTCAGTGCCTACAATTTCATCGGCTTCCGGCTGCTGGGCGAGCCGTTCGGGCTGCGCCAGGGTATCGTCGGCGCCATTTCGTTCCTCTACCTGCTCGGCATCTACAGTTCGGTGTGGGCGGGCCGGCTGGCCGACCGGCTGGGCCGCAGGAAGGTATTGTGGGCAACCATGGGGGCGATGCTGGCCGGCCTGCTGCTGACCCTGGCCAACAACCTGGTGGCGATCGTTGCCGGCATGGCGCTGTTCACGTTCTCGTTCTTCGCCTCGCACTCGATGGCCAGCAGCTGGGTGGGGCGCCGCGCCCGGACCCCGCAGGCACTGGCGTCGGCGCTGTACCTGTTCTTCTATTACCTCGGCTCGAGCGTGGTCGGCTGGCTGTGCGGCGTGCTGTGGGCACACGGCGGCTGGGGCGGCGTGGTGGCGCTGCTCGCCACCTTGCTGGCGGGTGGCCTGCTGATCGCGCTGCGGCTGCGCAGCCTGGTGCCGGTCGGCGCCACGCCGGGCGCCCAGCCGGCATGAGCAAGGTTGAGGCCGCGCAAACATAAGGCGAACTCATGCAACCTTCTGCGCGGCCATCCCTCCAAGTATCAGCGGCGCATTCGCTGCCGCATCCGTCAAGGGAGGGATCATGGGAGAGCAGGAAATCCGCAGCCGCCTGAACAGCATCCAGCTCGCCGTCGGCCAGGCTGCGCAGGCGTTGTCCGCCGAGCGCAATCTGCCGGGTGAGCTACGTGACTACATCCAGAAGCTGGACCGGCAGTCCGACCGCATCGGTGAAATACTGGCGCTGCGCGACCCTGCGCGCGTCGTCAAGCTGGTGGCCGACATGGAACTGCTGGGCGCCAGGGCGCGCCGGGTCTGCACCAGTGGCCTGCCACTGTCGGGCCAGATGAAATCGGCCGTGAACCTGATGCACAACGAACTGATCGACTTCAAGCAGCACCTGCACTGAGTTGGGGCGATGGCGCCGGGGTCCCTGCCAGGGACCACCGTGGCGACTCCGAGGTTGGGGTACGCGCGGCCCCGACCGGCGCCTTGACGGGCCGCTTCGCTGAACGAAGCGGCCTTTTTTTGGTCTTTTTGGCGCTTTCACCGCCATGGCTTCGCTGCAGGCCTGCAACGCTACCGCTGCCTTGACTGTGGCCGCACTTTCAATGCGTTGACGCATACGCCGCTGGCTTTCCTGCGCCACCGCGAGCGCTGGTTGCCCTACCTGCAAT
>DASVVD010001123.1:0-8564 GCA_036386715.1 Pseudoduganella sp. | reverse complement strand
GCTTCGATTCGTGGCGGAAAGAACAAGCTTGTCCTGCTGCGCATCGCCATCGGTCTGCTGATCCGCCAGCGGATAATTGCCTCCCGAACCCACGCATGACGGCCTGCCGTGCTCCCGGACGCTACAATCATGGGCCGGGCGGCAGGAGCGCCCGGATTCATGATATTCGAGCAACCGTAACGCGGCGCCCGGTGGCCGCCGCAAGTACACGGCAGGGACCATGTCAGTCAGGAAGGATGCAGTGGCAGTCAGTCAGGAACCAACGGATGACGGGGCGCGGCCGCGGGGCGGGCCACGCCTGCCGCCGACCCGGCAGGAATCGGAGGCGGCAGCCGCGGATCGCGTCGCCCACGCGAAAGAACGCGAGCGCAAGGATGCACAGGTGCGCGGCGTGGTGTCGATCGACGCCATGCGCGAAGCGATCAAGGCGGCCGCGCGCGCATTGCCGGCAATTTTGGAAGTGCCGCGCCTGAAACTGGCCGGCACGGCGGCATTCCGCGAACGCGCCGCGCGGGGCCTGCCGTTCCTGATGACCGGCATCGTCGACCGCTGGCCGCTGGCCGGCCTGACGGTGCAGGCGCTGCGCGATCATTACAGCCACCTGCCGGTGCGCGCGCGGGTGGGCGATTATGTCGACACGGCGTTCGCGCCGGACCGGGCGATGCGCGACATGAACCTGCGCGAGTATCTCGACCTGGTTGCCGCCGGCACCGAAGGCCTGCCGCCTTACCTGGGCAACCTGGAGTTGCGCGAACTGAACCGGTTGTGCCATTGGCCCGCCTACTTCGACAAGATGGGCCCGCCGCGCTTCTGGCTCGGGCCTGCCGGCACGGTGACGCCGCTGCACTGCGACTACGACGACAATGTCTTCGCGCAGGTCTGGGGCACCAAGCGGATCATCCTGGCACCGCCGCATCACGACGAGTTCCTGTATCCGAACAAGGCCAACGCCATCCTGTTCGGCTCCCCGTTCGATCCCGAGGCGCCTGACTTCGAACGATTCCCGCTGGCTCGCCAGGCCGCCACGATCGAATGCATCGTCGGCCCGGGCGACATGCTGTACGTGCCGGCCGGCTGGTACCACCAGGTGCGTTCGCTGACGTTTTCGCTCTCGTCGAACCGCTGGGCCAGGGCCATGCCGCTGGCCTTGCAGGGCGACGCCGCGCTGCTGGCAGCAGGCAAGCATGGTTAAGCATGTTCCATTAGTGCGCAGACAAAGCCGGCGCCATGATGCCGGCCATGCCCGTGAACCGCGGCTGGGTGCGGAAATCGTCGATCCACCGGCGCAGCGCCGGGAACTCGTCGAGCACGATGCCGCCTTCCGGCGCCAGTGCGGCGTACGGAAAGCAGGCGATGTCGGCGATGGTCGGTGCAGCGCCGGCGGCGAGCCAGCGCCGGCCCAGGCCCTGCACTTCGGCGAGGTGATCGTCCAGCGTGCGGAACACCGCGCGGGCACCGGCCCGGCAGGCTGCCACGTCGCACGGGTAGCCGAAGCCGTCGTGCAGGCGTGCGGCGGATGCCGTGCGGGTGATCTCCCCGGCGGTGCCCAGCCAGACCTGGATGCGCGCGCGGGTCAGCGGATCGTCCGGGTACCAGCTGCCGGCCTTGTCGTACCTGCTGGCCAGGTAGACCAGGATGGCCTGCGCATCGCGGATCGATACCCCGTCGTCGACCAGCACGGGAATCTGCCCGAGCGGGTTGTGCCGGGCGACGAACCAGGCGGCCTTGTGTTCCCGGCCGGGATGGAAATCGACCGGATACCGGTCATACGCCATCTCCAGCATGTGCAGCAGGAAGCGCACCTTGTAGCAGTTGCCGGAGAGTTCGTAGTCGAAGAGCTGCATGGTCGGTTCTCGTTGAGTCCAGGGTTCAGTCCACCAGCGCGCCGTAGCGCATGCCGCGTGCCTGCAGCCAGCGCCGGTAGGCGATCGACGCGGCATCGCAGCGCGCCGGCACTTCGCTGCCCGGGCGCAGCGGCAGCCGCTTCGGCACCTGGTTCTCCAGGATCGGCTTGTCCTGCCCGAAGATCGTGTGCTGGAACGCCACCAGGTCCCTGGGGCTGGAACCGTCGTCCACGTAGGCCAGCAGCGTGTAGGCAATGATGCGCTCTTCATCCACCGGCTGCACCAGCAGGGCGATCGCGTCCATCCGGCCCGGCCGGGTGAACGACGTCTTGTACAGCATCGCCGTGAAGGGCTGCATGACCCGGTAGCGGTACTGCACTTCCAGCGCCGCGGTGGCGCTGGCGGACGATTTCGGCTGCACGAAATAGCACTCGGTGGCCCATATCTCGTTGCTGTCCCGGTCCACTTCGACCTTGTAGGGCCGTACCTCGGTGTGCGGCACCTCGCCCAGGTACGAGGCATGCACGAACGGGAAGTGGCCCATGTCGAGGAAATTCTCGATCATGCGCAGGCCCGAGACGGCCACGCCGATGCCGTCGCAGTCGGCGACGATGCGTTCCGGTTCGTCGAACTCGGCGAAATCGAACAGCGGTTTCGGCGTGCCCGCCGCGCACAGCCACAGGTAGCCGTAGCGCACCTGCACCTGCGCGGGCGCGCCGGCCAGGGTCGCGGCCACGCCGCCATCCGCACGTTGCCAGACGCAGGCCTGGGTGCCGAGCAGGCGCGTGACATACGGCAGCTCGGGCGACGTGCCCGCCAGCCGGTTGGCCGGACCCACGGTCAGCCAGTCGTTCAAGACGTTCGGGTCGGTGGTGGCAAGCGTCATTGCCGGGCCTCCTCGTGGGGTGCTGCGGTTTCCAGCGCATCGCGCAGGCTGCGCAGTGCCGCGTGCAGGCCGGGCAACCGGGCCGGATCGGCGGCGTCCGTCAACCCGGCATGCAGCAATGTCAGGCGTTCTCCGGCGCAGGCCGGCAGCAGCACGGCGCCATGGCCGGCAAGCTTGCCGGTGAAAACGCCGGCTGCGCTGTGCACCCAGCCAAGGCCGGGCAGCATGTCGGCCACGACCGGATGCGGGGCGCGGATGCCGAGCGTGCGCAGGATCGCCTGGATGCCGGTGGCGGGCGGCGCATCGGCGCAGGCCGTGCGGCTTACCCAGATCATGCCGTCCACTTCGGCCGTGGGCCAGGTGGTCGCGCAGATGGCGCGCGGCACCGTCATCGCCGGGTGGGCGGGAATGGCCACGCAGCGGCCGTCGCCGGCCTGGTATTCCCAGCCGTGGTAGCCGCAGGAGAGCCGCCCGTCCAGCACCCGGCCCAGCGTGAAGCGCAGGCCGCGGTGCGGGCAGCGGTTGGTCCATGCCTGGGCGGTGCCGTCGCTCGCCCGCCACAGCGCCAGTTCCTCGCCGCCCAGGAATCCCAGTACAGGGCTCGACGGCGGCTGCAGGGCGGTTGCCGGCAGGTGGGACGACGGCAGCACGGGGTGCCAGCGGTCGGTAGCGGGGGGTGCGGCGGCGGGGCGGTCGGTCATCGGTGGGTCATCGGTCAGTGCGTGAGTGGACTGACGCCAGCCTAGCGCATCCGCCCTGGCGCGGGAAGGCGCCGGGCGAAACCCGGCGTTTCAAAACTGAAACGCCGCCGTTTCAGCGCCGGTCGCTCTCGGTCTTAGGTGGCTGCGCCAGCACCCACATGAAGTACAGCGCCTTGGCGGCTTTCGCGCGCGTCACCGGCAGCTTCGGCTCGAGCAGCCGGCCGTTGACCATGCGGCCGCGTGCGATGCCGGCCTCCGAGCGGATCAGGCCCAGCTCGTAGGCATCGCGCAGCTTGTCCAAGTAAGCCGGGGCGACGGCGGCCGTGTCCTGCAACTGCGACCAGCGCACGAGCGGATAGTACATGGCGCCCTGTGCGCCGGTGTCCAGGTTCGGATCGTAGCCGGGGCTGCCCGGCAGCACGGTCTTGCCGTTGTAGTCGGTCATGTAGGCCGGCCTGGCCGTGAACTTCGCATGGTAGGCATCGTGCATGATGGTGCCCATCGTCTCGCGCGTCAGCGGGCCGTCGGCATGGCCGGGCAGGGCGGTTGCCGGCAATCCCGTCAACCTGGTCAGTGCCGCGATGAATTCGCCGGTGCGCATCGTCTCCCGGGGCCGGAAATTGCCTTGCGCATCCTTGCGCAGCACGCCCAGTTGCAGCAGCTTTTCCACCTGATTGCGGTAGTAGGCGCCATCGCCGCTGGCGATATCGTTGGCGATTTCCGGATAGATGGCGGACCAGTCGTTGGCGGCGACCGCCTGGCGCACGGCGACGTTCAACTGCGCCACGATGCCGGCCGCCACCTTGTCGCCCTGCGTAGCCAGGCGCGCCAGTTCCGTCACCACCAGCCGGGCATACTGCTTCGACAGCGCTTCCTTGTAGTGGGTGCCGTCGATCTTGTTGGCGGGGTGGCCGTTGGCGTAGCTGCCGTCATTGGTCTTGCCCGGCGTTTCGCCGGCCTCGATCGACATTACCATCGCCGTGACGGCTTCGACACCGGCGGCATTGTAGTACTCGACGCTGCGTGCGTTCAGGTCCACCACCGGCACGCCCAGTTCGGCGCCCAGCTTCTTCATCAGGTCCGGGAAGTGCCGCTTGCTGAACGAATTCACGTACGGTTCACCCGGCTTTTGCGTGCCGTTCACCCGCGACATCGGCGTCACGAAGACCGGCACCATGCCGCGCGCACGGATCGCCGGCACGTAGACCTCGCGGATCATTTCCCCGTACATGGCTTCGCTGGCGCCGCGCCCGTAACGGCGCGTTTCATCGCCGCTTTCATCGTTGTGGCCGAACTGCACCATCACCACGTCGCCCACCCGGCCCGCCAGCAGCAGGTCGTTCAGCCGGCCTTCGGCATACGCGTTGCGGAACGATCGGCCGCCCATCGAATAGTTCAGCACTTTGACCCTGGCCGGGTCGAACAGGCCGTCGAACACCTGGCCCCAGCTGCTCATCGGCGCCTCGTCGAAGGTGTACGACTTCACCGTGGAGTCGCCCAGCGTGAACAGCGTGGGCGTCGCGCCGGCGGCGCGCGCCTGCGGCGGGATCGGGGTCAGCACGATTTCGCGCACGCCGACCGGCACGCCGGCCCTGGTCGGCTCGATCTCGATATCGATGAATTCCCGGCCGTTCACGTAGCGGTACGACCAGTCGCGGCCCTGGGCCGTCACGCGGGTACCGTTCGGCATCAGGCTTGCCGCATCCCAGAATACCGGGGCGGTGAGCCGGCTGGTCTGCATGCCGGTGATCGACACCACGGTGTCAAGCGCATCGGAGGTGGTGCGCACCTTCACCGCGTAGGCGCCCGGCGCAGCCCGGATGCGGAAGGCCATGCCGAAGTTGTTGTAGTGGTCGGTGGCGGCGTTCGGGTCGATGGCCGCTTCGGTGATCGTGCAGCCGTCATCGCCGCAACGGATGCCTTCCGTGTGCACCGGCCGTGCCGGCAGCGCGGCGGTCTGGTTGACGAATCCGTACCCGGTGGCCGTGTCGTACAGCGGAGCGTTGCCGTTCCACTTGACGGCGACCGCGCCTGGCGCGGCGCGGCCGGTGAAATCGAAACGCAGTTCCGGCGCCATTGCATGGGCCGGCACTGCGGCAATGACGCAAGCGGCAAATGCGCCAGCGGTAGCTGCCGCGTATCCGCGATGAATATTTTTGATGGTCATCTTGTAATTATCTCCCGGTAGACCCATTCTCGCCCGCGCCTTCGCCGGCTCGCCGGTGCAAGCAAAGCCAGCATCTATAAGGTCTCGCACTAAGCGCGAAAGAACCATATGTGTCATCGCTCGCTTCGGAGCTTTGCTTGATGGCTTTCAGAAGCTAGACATTCCCACGCTCGTGTTGGCTCGTTAGCGTTCAACCAGTGGTGGAAACCACTGGTTGAAATATCGAGCAAACTGCACATCGTGCGCGTTGGCAATAGGTTCAATATTTGGCTATGACCCCATACTTCACTTGATAAGATAAGTCAGAATTCTGAGGTCTGGCCCCATGGTGGAATTAATATGTTTGGAAGCTTATTGTCACTTGGGCTTAGGTCAACGGGTAGCCAGTCAATGAGTGTGGGTGGATAGCCAAAGAAAGGCATTGCCCGCCAGTTTCTGTTCCAACATTCAAGCCGAGCGGTCCACCCCGAAGGCTCGGAAAAGAAACTTGCCATTTTCCCGGCCTCGTAAATTAGCTTCTCTTGCCCAATCAGGGTTTGGTTTGGATCAACGAGGGTTGCAGAGGTGACTTCACTCAAGTATTTACTAATTTTTGCAAATGAACCCGCGACTTCGTTAAGTGCAACGATACCCGTGGTCTTTTTAAGGGCCTCCGGACTACTCGACTTCATAGAAGGAAATCCACCGTTTTCGCTAGAGTAGGCATCTTTAAGTTTCTGTAGATCTACCATCTCAACCACCGGGAGGTGTGCTACTAATTGCACTGGAACGGGTAGTGCTTGAGGTCTTGGTTTGCCTTCATTCATATAGATTGGATCGATATCTGCAATTACGATTGCTTGTTCTTTTTTAGTTAAGGCATCCTCTGGTCGATTGTAATAGATTCCTCTCGACCAGCCCGAGTAAGGGGTGGCGCTCAAAAGATGACCCGGTTCATCTCGAGTTGCAGACCAACTACTTTTAGCAATTATGCAGCTACCTCCACCTGATAGGCCAGCTTTTACGCTACCTAACACTGCTGCGCAAAATACAGTGGTTAGACCGGCCGCCAAGAGCCCAGACTGGCCATAGATCCAATAGTCGGCAGACCGAGTCGTACACGCCGGCACGACTAATATGCTCCGACGATCAACTCGATCATCAAGTTTGAGCGCGCTAGTTAACTTTTGAATATCTTCTAGAACAGGTTCGCCTGTTGTCCGATAACCAAACCTCTGACGAAGAGATTTGTATTCGCTTCGGATGGTTTCATGATTAACCGGATGGGTCGATGCAAAAAGTTCAGAACAGATTAACTCAGCCATTCGATCTACAGGGCGAATGTTTTTCGCGATCGAAACTACCTGTCGAACATCTAGGGCAGTTGCGCCGACCGATTTTCTTGCCTTCTCAATAGCCGATACATAACCCTCGAGGCTTGCTAATGGTGCCCAATCTTCACCGGAAGGATTAATAAATTCATTCATGGCCATGGAATGAAATTTTTTCCTTCGACTAAATACACCTACTGCGCCTTGAATATCCGGAATGGGCTGCAGCAACGTAATAAAGGCCGATTTCTCCATTGACTTACCATATGGGTCAAATACTCGCTGCCCATCCGCTTCGCCAAAAATTTTGTCAAATTGCTGTGTGAAATGGAGGTCGCGCGGAGTGCCGTGTAGACGATAAGTCCCGGCGACGACTGACAATTTCGCTCCAGGCAGAGTAGTTAACCTATTCCTTAACCACTCGACCGTATCTGGCCTAACGCTGTATTCCGGGAGGACCAAAACATCGACATCGAAGTCGTGGCATGATTTAATTGCTGCCTCAATTAATCTCCGCCGTCTATGTTCATTCCAGCTTGGAACTAATTCTGACCTCTCCCATTGATTCTCTAACCCGTCTTTACACAAACTCGCTTTGACCTGCTGTGCAAAAGAAAATGCACTTGGTGCGGCTTCTTTCTTTTTTCGAGCATCTGCTATGCTCGCTAATGCCGTGCTGCATACTGAATCAATGTCGATCTGATTGCAGAGCACTTCATCAATAGTCCCAGGGAATCCTGCATCCACGATGGGGTGGTAGTACGAGTCATCGACCCGGAACTGAAAGATCGCGAACCTTACATGGCCAGGGTTTTTTTCTCGACGGCGTTCACGCCACTCCTGCTCTTGAAGGTTGCGAAATTTTCTAAAACTTTCTTCTGGGGCGTCCTCTGGAGTAACAGAAGCAATGCCGCTATCCTCGCCGTTTTCTCCACTGCTTATCGCAGCAGCGGATTGAGTCCGCTTGTGCGATTTACTTGTATCGGTATATTTTTCGACAGTCAAATCGTCGTTGGGCGAAGCTATTTTAGGCGTTTGATCCCCGTCGGGATTATGCATCCCTTTTTCATCATGTGGCTCGCCGGCAGCAGTGAGCTCCAAAGGATCAAAAAGTTCCTGAACTGCGGCAGGTGGGGCCATTGGGAAGACAGATCCCACGCCTTGCATCCCGGCAGTTTTAGCAAATGTCTCTCCCAGAACAGATACACCTATTAATTTTCCATCGCGATTTGTAGTCTGTGTCCACACACGTTTGCCAGCATCAGCCTCATCGATCTCTACGTGACGGTCTCTTCCAACTTGGTCAATCAGTCCGCGAGATAGAGGCCACTGCCTTCCACTTTCGTCAGTAAACCACTTCGTTTGGGGCGACAGGCCCCATGTATGAGATTTGCATTTGTGGACCTTATATCCCAAAATCTCTTGGATGTTAGTTAGGAGCGTCAGGGCGGATTCAAGCGAATTCTCATCAAAGATAGTTTCCGTGCAGGAGTGGGCATTAATCGGCCATATGTCTTCGCCAAGCTCACTCTCCGGGCACACTCTAGCGAATTGCTTAGCTAGCTCCGTCATGGAGGCTCGCAAATTTTCGGTATTTTGCGCCGGTATCATCGGTTTAGCATCGCTCGCCCCAAACAAGTTCAGCTGACTATTAAA
>DASVVD010001122.1:0-8310 GCA_036386715.1 Pseudoduganella sp. | reverse complement strand
GAGAAGCCCACGCAGAGCAGGTCGGGGTCGGACGACAGGTCCATCATCGACACCACGGGCACGCGCGACGTTTCCAGCATCTGCTGCACGCGCGGGCTGTGCGTGAGGCCGGACAGCAGGATGCCGTCCGGGTTCGACTGCATGTACACGTTCAGCAGCTTTTCCTCTTCGGCATCGGAATAGCGGGTGTTGCCGATCAGGAGCTGGTAGTTGTCGGAATCGAGCGCGTCCTGGATCCCCTGCAGGACAGCGGTAAATACGGTATTCGACAACGACGGCACCAGCACCACGATGACATTCGATTGCGCGGAAGCCAGCGCTCGCGCAGCACGGTTCGGTACATAGCCGAGCTCCAGCACGGCCTGTTCCACGCGCTGGCGCAGCAGCGAGGACACGAGGTCGGGTTGATTGATTGCACGCGAGGCCGTCATGGGGGCCACGCCGGCGCGGGCTGCGACGTCGCTCAGCGTGACACGTCCGCTGGCGCGGCTGCGGGAAGAAGGGGATTTGCTCATATTCTTGACGGGACTTTGCAGGCCCTTGCTTTTGCACTTTGTTTGTGGTGTTGTTGGGCTGGATTTATTCATACATCGACGGCACTGTCAATCGCGGCTGCGCTGTCGATACCTGTGCGGCATGCCGTACGGCAGCGTAAAAAGAGGCTTTTGACCGATTCACCGCGCGCGGGTGGCATGCTAAGCTTGATTCTTTGTCATGGAGTCACGCATGAGCCGCACCGGCCGGATGTTCCAGCTGATGGATGCCTTGCGTGGCAACCGCCACCCGGTCACGGCGGCGATCCTTGCCGAACGCCTCGGCGTCTCTGAACGCACGATCTACCGCGATATCCAGTCGCTGGCCGAACTGGGGGCGCCCGTGCAGGGCGCCGCGGGCGTCGGCTACATGCTCAAGAGCGGCTTCTTCCTGCCGCCGCTGATGTTCTCGGCCGACGAGCTCGAAGCACTGGTGCTGGGCGCGCGCTGGGTGCGTCGCCAGGGCGACACGGCACTTGCCGAGGCCGCCTCCGGCGCGCTCGCCAAGATCGCGACCGCCACGCCGCAGGACCTGCGCGACGAGATGGCCGAAACCAGCCTGTGGGTGCCGCTTGCGCCGCCGCAGCCCGAGCACGATCTGTTCGTGCGGCCGGCGCGCGAGGCGATCCGGCGCCAGCACAAGCTGCGCATCCGCTACAGCGACGAGCATGGCCAGGCCTCGGAACGCACCGTGTGGCCGTTCGCACTGGCGTTCCTGGATGGCCGGCGCCTGCTGGCCGCCTGGTGCGAACTGCGCGCGGCACAGCGCCATTTTCGCATCGACCGCATCCGCGATGCCACCACGATCGCCGAGCGCTATCCCACGCCGCGCCATGCGCTGATCCGCGCCTGGCGCGCCGAGCACGGCATCCGCGACGACTCCTGACAGAAACTGTCAGGCGGATTATTTAGCATACGTCCATCGAAACAATGCCGCGCACAGCGGCTGGAGAAAAAGCGATGCGACTGTACTACCACCCCATATCGTCCAACGCGCGCCGCGTCACGCTGACCGCCGCGCACCTCGGCGTGCAACCCGAGCTCATCGAGATCAGCCTGATGAGTGGCGATGACCGCCGCCGCCTGGCGGAACTCAATCCGAACGGCAAGCTGCCCGTGCTGGAAGACGATGGTTTCCTGCTGTGGGAATCCTGCGCGATCATGCAGTACCTGGCGGACCGCACGCCGGGGCAGACGCTGTATCCGCAGGACCCGCGGGACAGGGCGGACGTGAACCGGTGGCTGTTCTGGTCGTGCCAGCATCTTGCGCCGGCGATCGGCGTCTTCACGTGGCAAAAGCTGTGGCGGAAGCTGGTCGACGGCAGCGATCCCGATCCGGCCGAGCTGGCCCGCGGTGCCCGCGAGTTCGCGGCCGCGGCCGCAGTGCTCGATGGCCACCTCGCCGCCCGGGAATGGCTGGCCGGCGACACGCTGACGCTGGCCGATTTCGCGGTCGCAGCACCGCTGATGTATTGCGACCGGGCCGCGCTGCCGGTGGGCGGCTATGGCCATCTGCTGGCATGGTATGCACGCGTGCAGCAGTTGCCAGCCTGGCGCGAGACAGATCACGCCTGGTGAATCTGCAAGTTATGTGAACTGGCGCACAGAGCGAGGCCGGACTGACATCTACTATGGAACTGTCTCTTTCAGGACATCCCTAGTTTTGGACTTGGCCCGCTTTCGAGCGGGCATTTTTTTGTCCCGCCGTTTTTTTCGCCGTTTTTAGCGTGGTTTGTCCTGCGCCTTTGCCACAGGTTGCCGTGCCGTGATTTACGGGGAGACAAGATGCAGCAACTGTACGAAATTCTATTGGGAAAACCGCATGCCGGCGACAGCGCGCCGCGCGGCCATGGGAATGCGGAGCCCGCCGTGGCCGGTGTCAACGCCGATGCCGAGGGGCCGGACCGGTTGTTCAACCATTATCGCCGGCAGCGCCTGGCGGCCCTGGCGCAAGCGCGCCATGACGGCCCGTGCGATCCCGCTCAGGGTTCGCTGCCGGGCAGCGCCCAGCGCAGGCCGCGCGTGATGACCGCCGGGCCCACGGACAACTGGTCTTCTTCGGGAATCACGTCGGAAACGATCTTCAGGCCCGGGTAATTGCGCGACTTCAGCGCGGCCTTGAAGGCGCGCATGTCACGCACCACGTCCTCGCGCCTGTTGTAGCGGGGGCCGGGGCGGATCGTCTCGTATTCGCCCACCGCCAGCAGCACGTTGGCGCGCAGGTCCTTGCGGGTCGCCGCGATGGCCTTCTCGCGCTCGAACATCATGCGCCGGCCAAACCACAGCGATGGACTGCCCAGCACGTAATTCTCGAACATGGGGCGCTCGCCGAACAGCATTTCCAGGCCCAGCAGCGAGCCATACGACTGGCCGATGAAGGTCTTGTGGTTCATGTCGGCGCGGTAGTACTTCGCCACGAACGGGAACACGTCGTTGGCGATGAAGCGCGAGAACGCCGCCGCTTCGCCGAATTTCGGCTCGCGGCCGGGCATGTCGGAACGGATGTCGGCATCGTCCGGCGGACCCGGCGTGTAATCGCGGCGGCGGCTGTATTCCGGCGTGTCGCCGTTCGCATACGCCAGGCCCACCAGGATGAATTCGGCGATGTCGCGGCCCTTGCGGCCGGCACGGCCGGCGATCGCGCGCGCGAGCGGAAACGCATACGGCGCATCGGTGACGAAGACCACGGGGTAGCTGCGACCGGACTTCGCATACGAAGCTGGGAGGCTCACATAGATCTGGTAATCGCGCTGCAGTTCGCGGGCGCGCACGGTGCGCACCTCGGTTCCTTCCAGCACATACGGCGCACCTTCGAGCGCGATCGAGGCACCCTGGGCCAGTGCGCCACCGGCCACGAAGCAGCACACGGCGGCAAAGGCGCGGAGATGGTTCTTCATGTTGTCGGTCGGCGAGGCAAAAAAACGATTATCGCCGAAATGACGCGGCAGGGTGGTGTGGTGGCGGGGTGATGGCGCCCGGTGTCAGCACAGCATGAGCGCGGCACGCAGCGACTGCACCTCGTGGCGCGACTCGTCCAGGATCGCCTGCAGCGTGCCGTCGCCGACCGCGAAATCGATCGTGCGGGCCGCCTGCGGCGTGGTCGCGCCGGGCCGCGCATGCATCGGCGATGCTGCCTGTGCCAGGTCGTCCGCCAGCAGCAGCGTGTCGCCCAGCGTTTCCGGTGGCAGCGCGCGCATGCCGGCCCACATCGCCTCGATGGCGTGCACCACGTTTTCCGGCACCATCAGCGCGGCCAGCACGCTCCTGCCGACCACGCTTTCGCCATGGCCGATCCAGGCGTCCTGGTCGCCGTCCAGCAAGCCCGGGAAATCGCCGGCGCGCGACAGCGTGTAGAAAGCGCCGACTTCATGCACGATGCCGGCGAACAGCGCGGTATCCGGATCCACGTGCGTGACGCGGCGGGCGATCACCTGGGCTAGCGCGGCCATGTGGGCGGTGTGCTCCCACAATTGCGCCACTTTGGCGCGCAGGCCGGCATCGGCCGGCGCGCTGCCCAGCTGGCGCACGATGAGCGCGGCCACCAGGGATTGCAAGGTGCGCACGCCGAGGCGCTGCACGGCCGCGCGCACGCTGGAGATCGGCGTGCCGGAGCGGTTGAAGGCAATCGAATTGGCGATCGCCACGGTACGCGCCGCCAGCAGCGGATCGGCGCCGACCAGGCGCGCAGCGAGCTCCACGTGGCAGTCGGGATCGGCGAGCGCCTGCTGGAGCTTCACGGAAGCCTCCACGCTGACCGGAAATGCAAGCTCGCCGCGGCCGGCCTGGGCGGCGATCGTGTTGAAGGCTTCGACTCTGTCCATCGAAAAATTATACCCACTATATTGCATTGTGGAAATACAAAAAACCGGTGGCGATGCACGAGGGTGTTGCGCGGATGCTGCCGCGCTGCGCTTACTCCTGCCGGAAGATGGCGTCGCAGCCCTCGTGCGTGGTGCCGTCCATGTCTGCCAGCTCGTCCGTCAGTTCCAGGTCTTCCAGTTCCTCGACGGCATTGGTAAAACTGTTGTGCTTGGTGGCACCGATCAGGCGATAGATGTCGCCATCCTCGTTGCGCACGCCGATCAGGAACTTCTGCGCACGCACCTCGTCTTCGCCGGCGGTTTCCAGCAGCAGGTTGGTGGCGATCTCTTTGTCGAACGGGGCCGGCATGAAGCCGTCGATCAGGGTAGTTTTCAGCATTGTCTGGGTCAGTATAGGGTTGATTCGGGAGAGGCGTCGATCACGGACTTCAGGCGCGACAGCACCCGTTCCAGTTCCTCGTAATCGGCCTCGGTATAGTGGGTGAATACTGCGCCGCCGCGCGAAGTCACGCGCGGAAATACGTCATGAAACACCTGCTCGCCGCGGGGCGTCAGCCGGATGAACCAGCTGCGCGCGTCGAGCGTGCTGCGTTCGCGCGCCACCAGGCTTTTCTGCTCCAGGCGTTCGATCACGCCCGTCAGCGTTCCCTTCGTGATCAGCGTGCGCTCGCCGAGCTCCTTGTACGACATGCCCGGCGTGTTGCCCAGCGTGGCGATGATATCGAACTGGGCATGCGTCAGGCCATTCTCGCGTACATGGCGGCCGGACAGGCGCTCGAAGGCTTGCATGCATTCCGCCAGCAGCCGGATACTTTTCAAATAGCGTTCACCCATGGCGGGATTATAACGGGCCGCCGATATCCCCGGTGCCGGCCCGGTCGCCGCATGTGCAATGCGTAACTGTTACCATAGCAGCCCACTTCGTTCAGCTTCATGGACCCCCTGCATGTCCGATGTCCTTTGCTAACCTCGCGCGGCCGGGCCGCGCACAGCCGCTGCGCATGCTGCTGGTCAACGCCGGCGATGCCGAGAGCCTGACCTGGACCGGCCTTGCCCAGCCGTTGCGGCTGGCGCAGCGCCTGCTGGGCGCGGCATTCGTGCTCGATGTGTGCACGCCGGCGATTGCCGCCGCGGGCGGCGGCGACTGGGACGTGGCGCTGCTGGTCGCGGACGAGCAGCAGCCCGCGTTGCCGCCCGCGCTGCTGCACGCGGTGCTCGAGCGCTGCCGCGAGGCGGCGTGCTGGGGTGGCGTGGGCGCGGCCGTGCTGTGGCTGGCCGGCGCCGGCCATGCCGCGGGCGTGCGCATTGCGCTGCCGTGGGCACTGTACGGCGATACCGAGGAGATCACCGAGCGGGCCATCATGACACCGCACCTGTTCGAGATCGACGGCCGGCACCTCACCTGCTGCGGCGGCGCCGCCAGCATCGACTTCTCGCTGACGCTCATCGAACAGCTGTTCGGCAGCGGCATCGGCGCCGCCGTCAAGGAAGCGCTGTGCATCGACCGCGTGCGCGGCGCGGACGAGCGCCAGCGGGTCGCCCTGCAGGCGCGCTTCGGCGCGCTGCAGCCAAAGCTGTCCGAAGCGGTGACATTAATGGAGGCTAACATCGAGGAACCGCTGTCGACCGACGACATCGCCAACCTCGTCGGCCTGTCGCGCCGCCAGCTCGAGCGCCTGTTCAAGCAATACCTGGGCAGCCTGCCGTCGCGTTACTACCTCGAGCTGCGGCTGCAGCGCGCTCGCCAACTGCTGCTGGAAACCAACCATTCGATCGTGCAGGTGGGGCTGATGTGCGGCTTTTCCTCGGGCTCGCATTTCTCCACTGCCTTTGGCGCGCTGTTCGGCAACACGCCGCGCGAAGAACGGCAACGCAAGCTCGCTGCCGCCTGACCCCTCAAAACCCGGGACAGTCCCTGGTTTCTGGGAAAGCACTTTCCTGTAAAACAGGGTCCGTCCCTATTTTCTGGTGCCGGGTTTTGTCTGGGGCTTTTCTGCGCTGGCGCCGGGCAGGTAGCGGTTTTGTGAAAAACTTGTCGCTTCTTCAAAAGAGTTTTAGCATCCCAGCTTTTAGAATGCGTACGCACCGTGGAATGCCGCGGCCGTACCTCCGCAGTAATTTTCAACTCGATGAGGAATGCCCATGAACGCCAAGCTTGATTCGACTGTTACCACTCGCCCTGTCACCAGGCAGACTTATGACGAAGTGCTGGTGCCGACCTACGCGCCGGCGACGATGGTACCGGTGCGAGCATTGGGCCTGGACCTGTGGGACCAGGAAGGCAAGCGTTACCTCGACTTCACGTCCGGCATCGCCGTCGCGGCGCTCGGCCATTGCAACCCGGTGGTCGTCGAGGCGCTGGTCCGCCAGGCCAACACGGTTTGGCACCTGGGCAACGGCTACACCAACGAGCCGGTGCTGCGCCTGGGCCTGGCCATCACCGAAGCCACGTTCGCCGACCGCGCATTCTTCTGCAACTCGGGTGCCGAAGCCAACGAAGCGGCATTGAAGCTGGCGCGCAAGCACGCGCACAGCAAGTTCGGCCCGCACAAATCGCGCATCGTCTCGTGCCTGAACTCGTTCCACGGCCGCACGCTGTTCACCGTGTCCGTCGGCGGCCAGCCGAAGTACACCGAAGGTTTCGAGCCGCTGCCGCCGTCGCTCGACCATATCCCGTACAACGACATCGAAGCCGCGCGTGCGGCGATCGGCGACGACGTCTGCGCGGTGATCGTCGAGCCGGTGCAGGGCGAGGGCGGCGTCATGCCGGGCAACCCGGAATACCTGCAGGAGCTGCGCGCGCTGTGCGACAAGACCGGCGCGCTGCTGATCTTCGACGAAGTGCAGTGCGGCATGGGCCGTACCGGCTCGCTGTTCGCCTACATGGGCTACGGCGTGATGCCGGACGTGCTGACTTCCGCGAAGGCGCTGGGCAACGGCTACCCGGTCGCCGCGATGCTGACCACCGAGGAACTGGCGCAAAGCCTGTCGGTCGGCACCCACGGCACCACGTACGGCGGCAACCCGCTGGCCGCCACCGTGGCGCTGACCGTGCTGGAAACCATCAACCAGCCGGCCTTCCTGGCGCGCGTGAAGGAAGCCAGCCTGTACCTGATCGACAAGCTCGAAGCGCTCACCCGCGACTACCCGCAGGTGTTCAGCATCGTGCGCGGCGCCGGCCTGCTGCTGGGCATCGTCGTCACCGGCGAATTCAAGGGCCGCTCGAAGGATATCCAGCGCGCCGTCGAAGCCGAAGGCCTGATGGTGCTGATCGCCGGCCCGGACGTGGTGCGCCTGGCGCCCGCGCTGATCGTGACCGACGCGCAGATCGACGAAGCCATGGCGCTGATGCGCAAGGGCCTGGACAAGCTGCTGGCAGCGAAATAAGCCCCGGGCGGGCGCGGGCCCGCCTGCACGGCGCTGTCCATGCCGTCCCGCGCAGCGCACGGTGCGGAACCTTGCGCCGGGCGGGCGTTCTCATTCAATACAGGAGTGCTTATGTACGTCGTCCGCCCGGTGGAAACCGCGGATATCCCCGCACTCGAAGCGCTGGCCGCGGTGACGATGCCCGGTGTCCACACGCTGCCGCGCAGCCGCGACAAGATCGTGATGGCCGTCGAGCGTTCGCTGGCATCGGCCGCGGCGCAGGTCGATATCCCCAGCGAGGAATCGTACCTGTTCGTGCTCGAATCGGTGCCTGAGCGCCGCATCTGCGGCACCGCCGCCATCTTCGCCACCGCCGGCTCCAACGGCACTTATTTTTCATTTCGCAACGATGTGATCCAGCAGGTCTCGCGCGACCTGAACATCTGCCATTCCGTGCATGCGCTGACCCTGTGCTCGGAGCTGACCGCCTATTCGCAGCTGTCGTCGTTCTATGTGGCGCCGGAAGTGCAGCACGGGCCGGAGGCGGCGTTGCTGTCGCGTTCCCGCCTGATGTACGCGGCCCAGAACCC
>DASVVD010001121.1:0-4545 GCA_036386715.1 Pseudoduganella sp. | reverse complement strand
AGCGAATCCTGTCGCCTCTACGATAGTGCGTATTCGTTGAGGATCATGTGCCCGTGGCGGATCGACTCACGATGGGAAGTGATCTCCGGTAGCCAACAGCAGCAGCCGTTTGTGGATTACCTCTGTTAGGAAATCGTCACTGCACACCTGGAGAAACCGTGCATCTAGCTGTGAAATCAGTGTTCCGTACCATGTCAATGCTCGGAGTCGCCGCTGTTATCGGCGTGGCTGGAGCAACTTTTACCACTTGCGGCGTTGGGCTTGCCAATGGAACCGGAACCTGATGCGCATTGCCCTTGGTTTGGTTCATCGGCTTCCCACTCGCGGTAGGCACGGCGCTTGTCTTCGGCTTACCGCTAGCGCTTTTGTTCTGGAAGTTGCGGCTGAGGCGTTGGTGGCAATTTGGAACAACAGGATTTATCTGTGCCATACCTGTCTGGATCGAGCTTGCCCAGCCGTTCGAATCTGCCCGGTGGACAGAATCCGGTCTTTATGATTCTTTGAATTATCTTGGGTCGGGACTTGCGGGTGGACTTGCTTACTGGTGGATATGCCAGAAAGTAGGCATTCGTGATAGTACTGTTGAGATGGTCCAGGAGTCCAATCGGTCCGCGTGACCGCCTGCTTCGGGACGGCATCGGGTACCATCCGCCGTGAAATCAATTTACAAATTTTGCTCTCTCTCATGAAACTCCTGGCATTTTTGACCGTCCTTGCTTCTTGCTGCAGTGCATATGCTGCCTGCCCTGTGCCACCGCAGTTGAAAGGGTTAGTCACGATCGCGCAATGCGCTCCCGACACTGCCGGTTGCGTGAGAGCGGATAAAGCCTTGCATGAGTATATGGTGGCAATGCCGGACGACGGACCCACGACGCTGTCCATTGCCACTCACAGCAGTCCATGGCATTTGTATGACGCCGATTACCATATCCTCGAGATTGAAGAGGTGGCGGAATTGGTGCGGCAGCAGGGAAGCAAAATCAAACGCGTGGTACTGGTCGCATCGTGGAGCGGCAAATCGCCTGATCCGCGCTCCAGATCCCTGGCTCAAAAACTGTCCGCGGCACTTGGTGGCATGCCGGTTACCGGCCAGGATGGATTCGTGTGGGTATCGCCGAACGGCGCGCTGAATACTACGCAGCAGGCTTTCACTGGCCGGCTCAGCGGCGCTTACTGGGTGCGCAAGAATGACCAGGTAATGGCCTCCCTGGTTCCCGGCTGGGCGATCGATCTGGAAGCCGAGTTCGTCAAAGCACGTGATGCGGCTGGCTTGTTGCAGGTAGGTGCCGCCAAGGATATCTTCATGCTTTGCCCCGAAGGCGCCTTGAACTCCTACGGCGAGAGTGCCGCGCTGAATGATCCGATTGCGGCCTTCAATGCCGCTGTCATGCGGCTCGAGCGGGGCAATCCCGGAGATGTCGCCGCCGCCATGGTATTGCTCCGGCAGTCGGCTGCCCAAGGCAACAAGAGAGCCGAGAAGAAGTTGAAGTCATTGAGTAGGACTGCCCCGGCCGCTTGAACCGGTGATTCACGCCATACAAGGCGAACGTGTTCGCGCCCCTGAAAGTGATGGCCCAAAGGAGAAAATGGTGAATCTCATCCTGGAAAAGACCGATCAGGTTCGTTGGTACACCAATATGCGCGACGTTCTGGAAGCGGCGAATATCGTGGCACAGGACTACGATTGGTACGTCAGCGACATTGAAACAAACCGCCGGCCTCCAGGGTTCATCCCCGACGACCAGTGGTTTTCAGGCGACGAGCTCGCCTCATTCCTGCATGATCACGAAATACAATTCGTCTGGGCGGTATTCAGTGCCGTCCCTAGGGGGTTTCGTTCAACGCCATCGTTTGTCCCATATGTCGAGGACAATCCAATTTACTGGAATGGCTCGGAACCCAGGCCACAGCTTGAGGGAGCGCTATTCGAAATCACCTGCTGGGACAGCAGTGCCACGATCCTCATTAATCTTCCGGCAGAAGCCGCTGATGCATTCATGACCCGATACAAGGACACCAAGCCTTTGGCGACCGCCCGAGCGTGAATTATCCTGCGCGGCGCTTCGGCGCCAGAAGCCCACTTTCGCACCCGCTACTCTCTGCCGACCAATACAAATGAAAACTGGGAGACTTCTACTTGGGACACTCGTGCTTGCATTACTGGTCGCGGTTGGCCTGTGGTTACGTAACGAAGTGCGAAGAGACAGTTGCCTGGACCGTGGTGGCAACTGGGATCAAGAACGCCAGATATGCAAGGGAGCTACAGAGTAGAACCAGAGCTGCAAAATCCGCATTGAGGCGAGCCGCCCTGCCCTCCCCCGCGTCGCTCCCAATGCCGACAACGTAATCCCTCCCTGAGCAATGCCTGCCGCCCACCTTTGCTGATCGATATACGCGATCGGCAACGTCAAGCCGACAGCGCACCGCTGACTCCCTGGCGCGACAGCGCGGCCACCTGATTGATGACGATCCGAAACGTGTGCCAGCCAATCGCCGCACGCGGGTAAATTCGCTTCTCGCTGCGAACGGGATCGCACGGGCACGAGGCGCCCCGCCGCGTGGATGCTTGCCAGGTCATGGCAGCCGAGATCTGCTATCGGAAACCATGGGCCGCCACCATCCCGCGAGATGGCCGGTCGAGGATGCCCCAGGGCGTGCGGCACACAGCCCGTCGCGGTGCCGCCGCGGCGCCTGGGCGATGCCGGCGTCGGCACCGCCCAGCGCTCACCCAATCAATCAACCAACCAACGCAAGGAGGAACGCATGTCACAGCCTGCACAGCAGCAAACGCCACCAGGGACCGAGGCACAGATGCAACCCAAACCCGACCATGGTGAAACCAGCTATCGTGGCAACGGCAAGCTGCAGGACAAGGTCACGGTCATCACGGGTGCCGACAGCGGCATCGGACGCGCCGTCGCCATCGCTTTTGCACGCGAGGGCGCGGATGTGCTGATCTCGTACCTGTCGGAAGACGAGGACGCCCGCGAAACCGCGCGGTGGGTCGAACAGGCCGGGCGCAAGGCCGTGCTGGTGCGCGGCGACCTCAGCGATCCTGCCCACTGCCGGGAAGTCATTGCCAGGGCGGTCGAGGCGTTCGGCAGGATCGATGTGCTGGTCAACAATGCGGCGTTCCAGATGAGCAGGGATTCGCTGGACGAAATCCCCGACGACGAGTGGGACTACACTTTTGCGACGAACATTTCCGCAATGTTCCACCTGTGCAAGGCGGCCGTGCCAGTCATGCCGCCCGGGTCGGCGATCGTCAACACCGCGTCGGTCAACGCCGATACGCCGAAGCCCAAGCTGCTCGCCTATTCCGCCACCAAGGCGGCCATCGTCAACTTCAGCGGCGGCCTCGCGCAGCTGCTGGCGGAAAAAGGTATCCGGGTCAACTCGGTTGCCCCGGGGCCGATCTGGACGCCGCTGATTCCCGCAACGATGCCACCCGAGCAGGTGGAAAGCTTTGGCCAGCAGGTGCCGCTGAAGCGCCCCGGCCAGCCGGCCGAACTGGCAGCCGCGTTCGTGCTGCTGGCATCGAACGACGGCAGCTATATTTCCGGCGCGCGCCTTGCGGTCACGGGGGGCGTACCGGTCATCTGAAGCGCACGCAGCGATAATCGGCAGCTTCGCACGTCGCCGTTGAGTCAGGCATTGCCTGCCCGGGGACGAGGCTGGACCGGCCCGCGGGCTACAGTGCCCGTTCGATCAGCGTATCGCTGTCGCCGTCATGCGCGAAGCCCAGCCGTTCGGCAATGCCGGACGCCAGCACCGGCATGCGGCCGAACAGCCGCTCGATGTCCGCATCGGGCTGCGAGCGGATGCCGGCCACCGACTGCGCGCCGAAGCGCCGTGCCAGCGCGGCGATCACCTCTTCCACGGTCAGCCGCAATACCGGCAAGGTGATTACCCGCCCTTCAGGCAGCAAAGCGCTATCCACCGCCGCCGCATGCACCAGGTTGTCGATACAGCTTCGCAAGGACATCCACCAGCATGCCGCCGCCGGCGACACCGGGCATGTGTAGTGTTCCCCGGCCTGGGCGGCACGCATGATGGCGCTCATGAACGCCGAGCCATGCCCGGCCGAAAGCCCCGGCCGGGCCACGATGCCGGGCAGGCGCAGCGAGATGCCGTCCACCAGGCCGCGCCGGCTCAGGTCCGCCAGCACGATTTCCCCCACCAGCTTGTGCGCGCCATAGCTGATGGCTGGTTTCGGCGGCGTGGCATCGTCGACCGTTCCAGGCAAAGCACTGCCATACACGGCGATGCTGCTGGCGTAGACGATGCGGGCGGTGCGCGCCTGCGCGGCGGCGCGTTCGAACAGGGCCAGCGGCGCCATCAGGTTGACGCGGTAGCCCAGCGCGGAATCGCGCTCGGCTTCGGCGCCGGGTACGCAGGCCAGGTGGAACAGCACGTCCACCGGCTGGTCGAACATCGCATCGAGTACCGGCTCCGCGCCGAAATCGCCGTGGATGAGATGCACCCGCGGATCGACGGGCGGCCCGGCGAACCGGCGGTCCACCAGGGTCAACCGGGTGACCGCCG
>DASVVD010001120.1:0-7156 GCA_036386715.1 Pseudoduganella sp. | reverse complement strand
GCCCAACTGATGGCCCGCCTGCAGGCAGCCACGCAACTGATGATGAAGGACGGCCCGATGGCCGGTACCGCCGCGATCCAGCGCGCCCTGGCCGGCGAGGAAGTGCCGGCGGACGACGTGCATGCCGCGCCCACCACGCCGCCGCCAGGCGCCACGATGAAGGACCTGAACCCGCCGCCGCCGCGTGCCAGCGCCGGCACCACGCAGCGCGCACGCAAGGCTGCACCGCAGCGCGCCGCCGGTCCACAGGCCAATACACAGGCTGACCCGCAGGCCAGTGAAACGCCCACCCCTGAAACGCCGTTCGGCGGCAAGAGTGCGGGCAAGGCCATGAGCGGCATCGCCGAATTGCTGGCGAAGGCAGGCATCACGCTGCCGGAAGGTTTCAAGGGCGGCATGCCGGAAGGCCTGCAAGGCCTGCAGGACGGGCTGCAGGGCCTGCAAGGCGGCTTCCAGAGCGGACTGCAGGGCGGCTTGCCCGAAGGCCTGCTGAATGGCCTTCCCGAAGCCCTGCGCGAACAGCTGAAAAACGGCAAGCTGCCGGGCACGCGCCAGCGCACGCCCCCTCCCCCGCTGCCAGACGGCGCCCGCTTCGACAGCGCCAGCTTTACCTGCCAGGCAGGCACCCGTGGCTACAAGCTGTATGTGCCGAGTACTTACAAGGAACAGGGCCCGGCGGTGCCGCTGGTGGTGATGCTGCACGGCTGCACCCAGGACCCGGACGATTTCGCCGCCGGCACGCGGATGAACCAGGTCGCGGAAGAAACCGGCTGCCTGGTGGCGTATCCGTGCCAGTCGCAGCAGGCCAACACGTCGAAATGCTGGAACTGGTTCAGCACCGCCGACCAGCAGCGCGACCGTGGCGAGCCGGCGATCATCGCCGGCATCGCCCGGCAGGTGATGGCGGACCATCACATCGATGCGGCGCGCGTGAGCATTGCCGGCCTGTCGGCCGGCGGCGCGATGGCGGTCATCGTCGGCGCGTTGTACCCGGAACTGTTCCACGCGGTCGGCGTGCATTCCGGCCTGCCGGTGGGCAGTGCCAGCGACCTGCCTTCGGCATTGCAGGCCATGCAGCAGGGCGCCACGGGGCGCGGCCAGCCGGTGGCCAGCCCGCCGCTGATCGTGTTCCACGGCGACAAGGATCACACCGTCAGCCCGAAGAATGGTGCCGATGTGCTGCAGCACGGGCTGGCCGGGCACGATGTCGGCACGCCCGAGGTCGAACAGGCCAAGGCCTCCGGCGGGCGCAAGTACACCCGCTCGGTCCATCGCAGCGCCGATGGCCGGGTACTGGCCGAGCACTGGGCGCTGCACGGCGGCGGGCACGCCTGGGCCGGCGGCAGCGCCAGCGGCAGCTACACCGACCCGACCGGGCCGGATGCCAGCCGGGAGATGGTGCGCTTCTTCGAAGCGGTGGCGGCAACCGGGGCGGCAAACGCAACGACCGGCGCGTAGTAGCCAGCTGGCAACAAACAGCAGCCGCCGGGTCAGCCCCCGGCGGCTGCGTCGTCTATAATCGTGGTTTGTCGTCCGTCAAATCCCGAATCTATGGCAATCTCGATCAAGACCCCCGAAGACATCGAAGGCATGCGCCTTGCCGGCCGCCTCGGCTCCGAAGTGCTCGACTACATCACCCCGTTCGTCAAGCCCGGCGTCACTACCGGCGAGCTGGACCGTCTGTGCCACGAGTACATGACCAATGTGCAAGGCACGATTCCCGCCCCGCTGAACTATGCGCCGCCCGGCTACACGCCGTTTCCGAAGGCGATCTGCACGTCGGTCAACGACGTGATCTGCCACGGCATCCCCGGCGACAAGGTGCTCAAGAGCGGCGACGTCGTGAACCTGGATATCACCATCATCACCAAGGACGGCTACCACGGCGACAACAGCCGCATGTTCTATATCGGCGAGCCGTCAATCCTGGCCCGGCGCCTGACCGACATCACCTATGAATGCATGTGGCTCGGCATCGAGAAAGTGCGCCCCGGCGGCCACTTCGGCGATATCGGCCACGCGATCCAGGTGCACGCCGAAAAGGCCGGCTACAGCGTGGTGCGCGAGTTCTGCGGCCACGGTATCGGCAAGGGCTTCCATGAAGAGCCGCAGGTGCTCCATTACGGCAAGCCGGGCACCGGCGAGGAACTGAAACCGGGCATGATCTTCACGGTCGAGCCGATGATCAACGCCGGCCGCCGCGACATCCGCGAAATGGGCGACGGCTGGACCATCAAGACGAAGGACCGCAGCCTCTCGGCGCAGTGGGAACACATGGTGCTCGTGACCGAAACCGGCTACGAAGTGCTGACACTGTCGGCCGGCTCGCCGCCACCGCCGGCGTTCGTCGGCAATGGCAATGCGGCCACCGGCGCCAAGGCCGCGGCCTGACCCGATGCCCTCCCTCGCGATGAACAGCGATCCCCGCGAACAGCTGCGCAGTTCCCTGAAGCTGCGGCTGAAGTCCGACCGCCAGCTGGTGATCGCCACGTTCCGCGAGGACGGCAAGCCGGAAAAACTGCTGCGCGGCCTGCGCCAGAGCGTGGACGAAGTGCTCACGCACGCCTGGCAAGCCGCCGGGCTGCCGGCGCAGAGCGCGCTGGTGGCGGTGGGCGGCTACGGCCGCGGCGAACTGTTCCCGTATTCCGACGTGGACGTGCTGATCCTGCTGCACCAGCCGCCGGACGAGGATACCCGCCGCCGGCTCGAGGAGCTGGTGCAGCTGCTGTGGGACCTGGGCCTGGAGATCGGCTCGGCGATCCGCACGGTCGAGGAATGCCTGACCGAATCGAAGGCCGACATCACGGTGCAGACCAGCCTGCTGGAAGCGCGCCTCGTGACCGGCGATGCAATCCTGTTCGCGCGCCTGGAGCGCGAATACGACATGGCGATGGACCCGCAGGCGTTCTTCCACGCGAAGACCAGCGAAATGCGCCAGCGCCATGCCAAGTACGAAGACACGCCGTTCAGCCTGGAGCCGAACTGCAAGGAAAGCCCTGGCGGCCTGCGCGACCTGCAGGTGATCCTGTGGATGGCGAAAGCGGCGGGCCTGGCCAGCTCGTGGCGCACGCTGGCCACGCGCGGCCTGATCACGCAGACCGAGGCGCGCCAGCTGATGGAAAAGGAGCGCGCCTTCAAGGATATCCGCGTGCGCCTGCACCTGCATGCCGGCCGCCGCGAAGACCGCCTGGTGTTCGACGTGCAGACGGCGATCGCCGAAAGCCTGGGCCTGCAGACCACCGGCACCGGCGTGCACATGCGCCGCGCCAGCGAATACCTGATGCAGCGCTACTACTGGGCCGCCAAAGCGGTGGTGCAGCTGAACACCATCCTGCTGCAGAACATCGAGGCGATGCTGTTCCCGCAAGGCTGCGACATGCAGCCGATCAACGAGCGCTTCAACGAGGTGAACGGCTTCATCGACATCGCCCACGACGACGTGTTCGGCAAAACCCCGTCGGCGATCCTCGAGCTGTTCGTGCTGATGACGGAACGCCCGGCGCTGAAGGGCATCACGGCCCGCGCCACGCGCGCGCTGTGGCACGAGCGCTTCAAGATCGACGCGGCGTTCCGCGCCGATCCCGTCAACCGCGCCTATTTCTTGCGCATCCTGCAGGCCCCTTGCGGCATCATCCATGCGCTGCGCCGCATGAACGAGCTGTCCATCCTGGGGCGCTACCTGCCGAACTTCCGCAGGATCGTCGGGCAGATGCAGCACGACCTGTTCCACGTCTACACGGTGGACCAGCATATCCTGATGGTGGTGCGCAACATGCGCCGCTTCACCATGACGGAGCACGCCCACGAATACCCGTATTGCAGCCAGCTGATGGCGAACTACCCGCAGCACTGGCTGCTGTACGTGGCCGCGCTGTTCCACGACATCGCCAAGGGCCGCGGCGGCGATCACTCCAAGCTGGGCGTGGCCGATGCCGTGCAGTTCTGCCAGGAGCACGGCATGAGCGCCGACGAGACGGAGCTGGTGGCCTTCCTCGTCGAGCAGCACCTGCTGATGTCGACGGTGGCGCAGAAGCAGGACCTGTCCGATCCGGACGTGATCGAGGCGTTCGCGAAAACCGTGCGCGACGAACGCCACCTGACCGGCCTGTACCTGCTGACGGTGTGCGATATCCGCGGCACCAGCCCGAAGGTGTGGAACGCCTGGAAGGCCAAGCTGCTGGAAGACCTGTACCGCATGACATTGCGCGTGCTGGGCGGCGAGCCGCATTCGGCCGACCGCGAACTGAAGAACCGCCAGCACGAGGCACTGGCCACGCTGCGCCTGTACGGCCTGCCGCCGACGGCCCACGAGGCGCTGTGGAAGCAGCTCGACATGGCGTATTTCCTGCGCCACGACGCTTCCGACATCGCCTGGCAGACCCGCGCCCTGTATGACCGGCTGGACAGCGAGAAACCGGTGGTGAAATGCCGGCTGGCGCCGATCGGCGAGGGCCTGCAGATCGCCGTCTACGTGAAGGACCAGCCGGACCTGTTCGCGCGCATCTGCGGTTATTTCGACCGCAAGAATTTTTCCATCCTGGATGCCAAGATCCACACCACGAAGAATGGCTACGCGCTCGATACGTTCCTGGTGACCGAGCAGAGCTTCGCCAAGAGCTACCGCGACATCATCAGCCTGATCGAGCACGAGCTGTGCGACCTGCTGCACACGCAGGCGCCGATGCAGCCGCCGGTGCGCGGGCGCCTGTCGCGCCTGTCGCGCACGTTCCCGATCCAGCCGAGCGTGGACCTGCGCTCCGACGAGCGCGGCCAGTACTACCTGCTGTCGGTCACGGCGAACGACCGCACCGGCCTGCTCTATTCGATCGCCAACGTGTTGACCAAATACCGGGTGAACCTGCATACCGCCAAGGTGATGACCCTGGGCGAGCGCGTGGAAGACGTGTTCATCGTGGACGGCCAGTCGCTGTCCAGCGCGCGCACGCAGATCCAGCTGGAAACCGATTTACTGGAAGCCTTGAAAGTCTGATCTGTAATGTCTGAAGAACTTTTGCGTTTATCGAAACGCATGTCCGAACTGGGGTTGTGCTCGCGCCGCGAAGCCGACGAATGGATTGCCAAGGGCTGGGTGCGGGTGGACGGCCAGGTCGTCTCCGAGCTGGGCGTGAAGGTGTACCCGAGCCAGAAGGTGACCGTGGAACGCCAGGCCGCCGCCGAGCAGAGCAAGCGCGTGACGATCCTGATCAACAAGCCGATGGGCTATGTGAGCGGCCAGGCCGAGGATGGCTACACGCCCGCCGTGGCGCTGATCAAGCCGGAAAACCGCTGGCCCGACGATCCGTCGCCCGACCAGTTCCACCCCACGCAACTGCGCAGCCTGGTGCCGGCCGGCCGGCTCGACATCGATTCGGTGGGCCTGCTGGTGCTCACGCAGGACGGCCGCGTGGCCAAGCAGCTGATCGGCCAGGACACCGACATCGACAAGGAATACCTGGTGCGGGTGGAGTACACCAAGGGCGGCACGCTGCCCGACACGGAGCTGCGCAAGCTGAACCACGGCTTGTGGATGGATGGCAAGCCGCTGTTGCCGGCCAAGGTGCGCTGGCAGAACGAGGATCAATTGTCGTTTACCCTGCGTGAAGGCAAGAAGCGCCAGATCCGCCGCATGTGCGACATGGTGGGCCTGAAGGTGCTGGGCCTGAAGCGGGTGCGCATCGGCAAGGTCAAGCTGGGCGACCTGCCGGTGGGCCAGTGGCGCTACCTGGCGCCGGATGAGCGCTTTTAGCGACACGAACAACAGCCGGGTCTAGCTTTACAGCAATAAAGTTGTCTGCGATTAAAAGAATACTGGTATCCTTGACGCAGATCAGCCCAATACGCCATGACTACTTCTACCAAACATCCCCGCGAGCGCATGACCTGGCTGGCTTCGCCGGCCGTGCGCCGCTTCAGCGCGCAGTTACGGCCGAAATGGACCGCGCTGCAGGTATTTCGCGGCAGTGCAAAGGGCTATGTGAAAGCCGGGCCGGCAGTCTCCGGGCACGCCAGCGCCGGCCATCCGCAGCGCAGGGCGCAGCCTTGCGCCGCGGAGATCGTCGAACGGATTCCGCGTAACGCCTCGCCGCACGAAATCGCCGACCCGCTGGCAATCCGCGAATCGCTGCAGATGCTGGCCGACAGCGGGGAAGCGGTCACGGTCTGGCCGGCCGGCGCCGCCGATCCGGTGCTGGCCTGTATTCTTTCCGTGCACGAGACGGAGCCGCGCTTCACGCTGCTGCTCAACGACGGCACTACCCTGCCCGCGGGCAGCTGCACCTTCGTCACCCGGCTCGACTCGGCCCGTTTCCAGTTCGATCTTACCGGCGACTGGGCCGCGCTGCCCGGCGCGCCGACGCACGTGCCGACGGAATTCCCGGCCCACGGCCTGGTGCTGAACCGCCGCGCCACCGCGCGCCTGGAAACGCCGCTGGCCGGCAATTACACGGCGTCGTTCGTGCTGTTCGGCAGCCCGTACGAGCTGCAGCTGTACGACGTGGCCCCCGGCGGCATAGGCATGCGCTGCGCGCCGCGCGATTCGCCCGGCCTGCACATCGGCCGCAAGCTGCAGCGCGTGCGGCTGGAGCTGAATGACACGGTCGTCATCTGCGACCTCGAAGTGCGGCTGTCGCGGCGCTTCCGCTCATTCCTGCTGGGCGAACAGGTGCAGATCGGCTGCCGCTTCGTCAACCTGTCGCCGCTGATGCAGGCCGCCGTCGAAAAAGCCATCGGCAAGATGACCATCGGCCGGCGCTAACCACTACACCCGAGAATCCGGGTTTTGTCGTTATAGGATATCCAGCGGCATCTTCCGCCGCGGCGGGGGAAACGCGCCATCGAGCGTGGCCAGGTCTTCAGCCGTCAACACGATATCGAGCGCGGCGCGGTTGGCGCGCACGTGGGCCGGATCGACGGCCTTTGGAATCGCGATCACCCCATCCTGCGCGAACAGCCATGCCAGTGCGATCTGCGCGGGCGTGGCGCCGTGCCGCGCGGCGACCTGCGCCAGCGCCGGGTCGGCGAACAGCCGCTGCTGCTCGCGCCGGCCCGATTCGAGCGGCGAGTAAGCCATCAGCGGAATGCCGTGCGCGCGGCACCAGGGCAGCAGGTCGAATTCGATGCCGCGCCGGCGCAGGTTGTACATCACCTGGTTGGCGGC
>DASVVD010001119.1:0-3862 GCA_036386715.1 Pseudoduganella sp. | reverse complement strand
GATCCTGGCATCGCCGGAAACGAAAACACTCTTCGGGCCATGAGGAAAGTACGGTTCTCCCGCGATCCGCGAATTCCAGGCGATCGAACTATTGTTTTCATAGTTGTACAGGCCGTACAGCTGGATCAGGATCTTCTTCAGGAGCGGGTTCTTGGTGCTGAGGCAAAGGCATTTCAGCCGCCAGGGGGAACCAAATGGGCTGATCAGTAGGCGAGCAAGCATGAAATTTATTCCTCGGTGCAACTATGGGGAGTCGGCAAGGATACCGGAACCCCGGAGGGCATGCAAGTTTGTCATCGTTTCGCGTGCGAGGGATTGCCATCTCACGTCGAGCTTGCAGGGGCATTGTTGCAGCGAACTATTGCCATGCCATGCGGAGGCTTCGACGGTGCGACACTATCTGTTGGGATGCCCATCCCGTCTCGGATGCCAAGAGAAGGCTAAAGCTGAATGATGCTGTGTGATCTGCTGTAACGTCAGGAAAGCTGAAGTCAGCTGGAGGTAATGCGGTATATCGTGCGTGGTGCCATGCAAGGGGTGGTCCCCCCGACTGGAATCGAACCAGTATCCCACGCTTAGGAGGCATGTGCACTATCCATTGTGCTACGGGGAGGACGCAAGGCGAGCGCAATTATAGCCGAGGAAGTGGAAATTTTTCGTGCTCGATGCATGGTGTCGGTACAATGCCGGGTTCCACGCATTAAAAAGTTGATCATGGCAGTCCTCTCCCTCTCTTCCGCGCAGTTGGCATTCGGTCACCATGCGCTTCTCGATCACGCCGAGTTTTCCCTGGAAACCGGCGAGCGCGTCGGCCTTATCGGCCGCAACGGCACCGGCAAGTCATCGCTGCTGAAGATCATTTCTGGCCGCCAGAAGCTCGACGATGGCCTGCTCGTCATGCAGCAGGGCCTGCGCATCGCTTACGTAGAGCAGGAACCCGTGTTCGATCCCGAGATGTCGGTCTTCGATGCGGTGGCTTCCGGCCTGGGCGAACTGCCCGGGCTGCTCAAGGAATACGATGCGCTGACCGGCCAGTTCGGGCAGGGCGACGACGATGCGCTGATGGAGCGGATGCACCAGATCCAGGTGCGCCTCGACGCGGCCGATGCGTGGAGCATCAACAACAAGGTGGAGCAGACGCTGGAGCGGCTGAGCCTGGGGCCGGACGCCCTGATGAAGACGCTTTCCGGCGGCATGCAGAAGCGTGTGGCGCTGGCGCGCGCGCTGGTTGCCGCTCCCGACGTGCTGCTGCTCGACGAGCCGACCAACCACCTCGACTTCACCTCGATCGCCTGGCTCGAAGGCCTGTTGCGCGATTTCCGCGGCAGCGTGCTGTTCATTACCCACGACCGCTCCTTCCTCGATAATGTGGCAACGCGCACGGTCGAACTCGACCGCGGCAAGTTGATGTCCTATCCGGGCAACTTCAGCGCCTACCAGGAGCGCAAGGCCGAGCAGCTGGTGATCGAGGAGATCGAGAACGCCAAGTTCGACAAATTCCTGGCGCAGGAGGAAGTCTGGATACGCAAGGGTGTCCAGGCGCGGCGCACCCGCGATGAGGGGCGCGTGCGCCGGCTCGAGCGCCTGCGCGACCAGCGCGCGGTGCGCCGCGACCAGCAGGGGCAGGTCAAGCTGGAAGTCGCTTCCGGCGAGCGTTCCGGCAAGATCGTGGCGGAACTGGACAACGTGCAGAAGGGTTTCGGCGAGCGGCCTATCGTGCGCGACTTCAGTGCGACGATCCTGCGCGGCGACAAGGTGGGCCTGATCGGCGCCAACGGCGCCGGCAAGACCACGCTGCTCAAGCTGATCCTGGGCGAGCTGGCGCCGGACGGTGGCACCGTGAAGCAGGGCACCAAGCTGCAGGTGGCATATTTCGACCAGATGCGCGCCCAGCTGAACGAGGAAGCCAGCCTGTCGGAAACCATTGCGCCGGGCAGCGACTGGGTGGAAATCAACGGGCAGAAAAAGCACGTCATGAGTTACCTGGGCGACTTCCTGTTTGCGCCGGAACGGGCCCGTTCGCCGGTGCGCACGCTGTCCGGTGGCGAACGCAACCGCCTGTTGCTGGCACGCCTGTTCGCCAAGCCGGCCAATGTGCTGGTGCTGGACGAGCCGACCAACGACCTCGATATCGACACCCTCGAATTGCTCGAGGAGCTGCTCGAAGACTTCAAGGGCACCGTGTTCCTCGTCAGCCACGACCGCATGTTCCTCGATAACGTCGTCACGCAGGTCATCGTCGCCGAGGGCGGCGGCGCATGGCGCGAATATATCGGCGGATACAGCGACTGGGAGCGTACGCGTGCCAGCGCTTCGGCCATGGCGGCGTCGAAGAAGAGCGAGCCGAAAGCGGCCAGGGAGGCATTGCCCGTGACGCCGGCGCCGGCGGCGAAGAAAAAGCTGAGCTTCAAGGAGCAGCGCGAGCTCGACGCATTGCCCGGCTTGATCGCCGCGCTGGAGGCGGAGCAGGGCGCCCTGAACGCCACGCTTGCCGACCCCGACTTCTACAAGAAGACGCCGGCCGAGGCGACAGCGGTCCAGCAACGCATTGCCGCCATCGACACGGAACTGATGAGCGCGCTGGAGCGCTGGGAGACTTTCGAGTCGCGTACGTGACACTGTGGTGTTTTCATCGCAGTGCAACAAATTTGCGGCAAAATCAAGGCCTGCTACTCTATTGATTGCTATGATGCACGTTTTGCCTCGTCAATTTGATAGCGATGTTGTAAAATAGGCAAAATCGGGCTCGCGGGAGTGGGCCGCAATCTACGAGAGCAACTGTTCATGACGGCCCATCAAAAACGAACTCCCACCCCCACCCCTGCCGCCGCTCCGAATGCCGAGGTCACCAGCTTTTTTCAACGGCCTTCCACTGCCCGAATCCTGCCGTTCGCCATGTACATGGCGTTCATTGCCATCGCCGACCTGCTGGCCCGGCTGGGCCTGACCGCGGACGACCTGCGCTGGCTGTACCCGGTGAAGATCGCCTTGGTGGTTGCAGTGCTGTGGGCCTACCGTCGCCACTACACCGAACTGGCGTGGCAGGCGGTGCGCTGGCCAGCGCTCGTTGTTGCCTGCGTGGCCGGCGTGGTGGTCCTGGTGCTGTGGGTCAACCTCGACGCCGCCTGGATGCAGATGGGTGTTTCCGCCGGGTTCAATCCGACCGGGGCGGATGGGCGCATCGACTGGTTGCTGGTGGTATTGCGCATCGCCGGCGCCGCGCTCGTGGTGCCGGTCATGGAGGAATTGTTCTGGCGCTCATTCATGATGCGCTGGATCGAACGGCACGATTTCCTGAATGTGATCCCGGCAACAGTTGGATTGAAGGCTGTTGTTGTCAGTGTGATATTATTCGGGGTTGAGCATAATCTATGGCTCGCCGGCATCGTTGCTGGGATTGCTTATAGTCTGCTCTATATGCGAACCGGCAATCTCTGGACCGCTGTCCTGGCCCATGCCGTCACCAATGGTCTGCTGGGCGTGTGGGTCGTTGCGACGGCCAATTGGACGTACTGGTAAGATTGCAGGTTAGCTAATACTTGGAAAGACCACATCATAATGTTGAGTTATAGTGCATTCATTCGGTGCCGCCTGCTTCCGGTGGCATGCGCCGCGGCATTGTATTGCGGCGCAGCATCCGCAGAAATCAGCGACACGATTCATCCCTTTGTCGCAATCGGCTATACCTACGACGACAATCTGTTGCGGCTGGCCGATGACGTGCCGGACCTCATACAGAAGTCGGACCGGATGACGCAAAGCCAGGCAGGTCTGCTGGTGGACCGCCCTTTCGGACGGCAGCGGCTGACCGCCACCGCCAAGGTGTCGCGCGTGACGTTCGATCATTACGAACAGTTCAACT
>DASVVD010001118.1:0-6909 GCA_036386715.1 Pseudoduganella sp. | reverse complement strand
TCGATGACTGCGGAGCACGCATCAAGCCCGTTTCACCGGCACCCTCGTCACTGTCCATGGCGCGACGGTGCGAATGCGCACTGGCGTGCATCGCCGGGCAGCGCGCTGGTTCAGCCATACGCCGCTGCCATCAGCGCACTGGCCAGCAGCGCCAGCTCCTGCTGGTCGTGGTTGCTGTTGTTGCATACCACGACAGCTGTGCCATCGGCCAGCACGCATCGTGCGACCAGGCGGAAGCCGCCGTTGGCGCCATCTTCCCAGGCTGTCTCGCGCGCCACGCCGGCAATGGTGTCGACGCGGGTGCGGCCTCCGAGGGCATAGTGCTGGCCAGGCATGACCACGCGCATCAGGGCCGCGCGCGAAGCCGGGCCGAGAATGTCGCCACCCAGCACGCCGTCCATCAATAGCAGCATGTCCGGTGCGCTCGTGTAGAAGCCGCCCGCCATCGCCAGGTAGTCCGGCACCGGTGTGACCTTGCGCTGCCATGGCGGCGCCAGGCCGGCATAGGCGACGGCCATGCCGGGTACGGCAGCCGATTCGCCGCTGAAAACGCCGCTGTCGCGCAGCCGCAGTGGTTCCAGCAACCAGGCCGACACGCAGTCGCGGTAGGCTCGGCCGCCGGCGCGTTCGACGATCGCCTTCACGACCAGCCAGTTGGAATGCGAATAGTCCCAGGCGGTACCCGGCGTGAAACGCAGGTCGCCGCTGGCGAACCGGCGTACTGCCTCCATCTGCTCCATGGGCGCCAGCCCGACCTGCGGATCGGCCTTGCGGGCGGCCACGATATCGTTCGGCACGCCGCTGGAATGGCTCATCAGGTGGCGCAGCGTGAGCCGCGCACCGGTATCGGCACGGTATTCCGGCAGGTAGCGCGTGACGGGTTCGTCCAGCGCCAGCCTGCCGTCGTCGACCAGTTTCATCACCACCATGGCGGCGATCCATTTGGACACCGAGCCGGCTTCGAAACGGGTTGCCAATGCCATCGGCGTGCCGGCCTGCGGATCCGCCAACCCCACCGCCTTGCTGTACAGGATGCGGGCGCCCCGGCCGACCGCCACGGTGCCATTGAAACCCGAACAGGTGGCGAGCGCCGCGTCGTAACGTGCGAGCGGGTCCGCGGCGGCGGGGACGATGCGGCCCAGGGCGGCGGCCCCGGCCAGGGTGATGCATTGACGACGATTCACGGAAAACGCCTTTCATGTGCATGGCGAAGCGCCACCGGCATTATGCAGCCGCCCCGTGAAAACGGCCCGGTTTTCGCCGCCACCAATAAATCAGCAGTTCCCTAGTGCAGCAGGCTCCTGCGCACATAGGCCGGCAGGTTGCGGTTGCCCAGCAGCCGTTCGATGAAACGCGCATCGTCCACTGCGGTGAGCGGATCGAGCGCCATCGGCCGCACCGGCGCCTCGGCCCGCAGCCTCATGCCGGCCAGTGCAGCGGGATGGTCTTCGCGATGTCCGCCGGGGTGCCCGCCGTCGTGCCCATCCTGGTGCTCATGATGGTCCTCCATCTCGAGATCAAGCCGCCACAAGGGTTCTTCGCTGAAGGCCCGCCGCGCGGTGGGGTGCGATGACTCCTCGGCAAGCTCGGGCAGGTGTTTCAGGCCGTAGGCAAGCTTGTCGATCGCGGCCGTGAGCGACATGCCGCCCATTGCGTCGTCGCCGTCCTCCACCAGGTCGATGTGGTATTGCTTGCCGCCGATGGCGAACGATTCGCTGGTGAGCGGGTCGCCGGCCGTGAAGCTGCCAGCTTCGCCGACCCGGATGCGGCCATCGATGAGGATCGCGCGGATCGCGGTTTCCCCCGCGTCGATCAGCGCGCTGTACGGATCGGCATGCGTGCCCTCGATGACGAGCAGGTCGGCGCGCAGGCCGGCGGCGATGCTGCCCACATTGCCATGCCATCCGAGCATGGCGGCAGGTACCGAGGTGACCATTTCCACCAGTTCGCGCGGCGAAAAAAGGCCGCCCTGCCTGGCGCTGACGGCGCGCGCGATCTTCAGCTCGCCAAGCATGTTCTTGCAGCCGCTCGGGCTCCAGTCCGCGCCCAGCGCGATGGGCACGCCGCGGGCCTTCGCGGCGGCCACGTCGGCGGTGCGGCCATACAGCAGCAGGTTGCTGGTCGGCGACCACACCATGCCGGCGGTGCGGGCCATCACCTTGAAGTCGCGTGGCTTGAGGCCCACGCAATGGATGCAGATCATCGACTTGCCCACGGCCCAGTTGCCGTCATCGAGCAGCAGGTCGCGAAAGCGCTGGCGCGCCGCGCGGTCGGTGCCTTCGCTCAGGTGGTAGAAGAACGGCATGCCGCTGGACAGCGCCGGCACCAGCTTGCTGCTGATTTCTTCGCGCCCGTAGTCCAGCGTCTGGCACCCGGCCGCGGGCCAGCCCTCCTCGAGCGGCTGCTCGACATTGCGCACCAGCCCTTCGAACAGCTTGCGCGCGCCGTTGGTCGACGACAGCGACATGCCCTGCGCGGTCGTCACGCCGCCGAACAGGCTGCGGCATTCGGCGTAGCGGATGATGGCGCGCGTATAGTCGGCATCGGCGTGGCGCGCCAGCAGGCTTGCCGGCCGGGCGATGTCCGACTGGTAGCTGGTCTCTTCGGTGCGCCACTGGTTGCGGTTGGTATACTTCTTCGGCACGTTCCACAGCGGCAGCATGTTGTATGTGAGGTGGTTGTGCAGGTCGACCAGGCCCGGGAAAATCGTGCCGTCCGTTTCGGTGGCCTCGATATTCCCGAAGCCGGCCGGCACCGGGGCGGCTTCGTCCAGCACGGCGCAAATGACGGCGCCGTCGATGCAGATGCGGCCGCGCCGCAGGATCGCGCGGTCGCCATCCATGGTGACGATATCGCCGGCCAGGATTTTCTTGTCCTGCCGCCGCGGCAGGTCCGTCTTGAATTGAATCATGGTGTCGCTCCTCGCGCTGCGGATAGGCCCTGACTGGAAGGCGCATTGAAAGTCGGATAGCGCCGGCAAGGATTGCACGAAGGAGGAAACGGGAATACTGGGGAATTGTCAGTTGATTGTCGCCATATGGTTACGATAAGGCCGAGCAGCGGGGCCGGTGACCGACGCCGCGAGACAGCACGTCAAACACCGGCAGGATCTCTTCCTGCTACAGCACTTCCAGCCCGCGCCGCAGCACCGGGTCGGCCACCGCCGCCGCCAACGGCAATCCGATGCTGGCGCTGCGCTCAGAAGCGGTGCTGGATGCCGGCCAACACGCCAAGCTGGTTGCTGCCATGGCCTGCGTCTTCCCGCGAAAGGCTGACGACGCGGCCGTTTTTCGCCCGGGCATGCGCCGCCGTCACGTAGAGATCGGTCCGCTTCGAAAGCGCATGGCGTGCCCGGATGACGTACATGACCGGATCCGTGTCCGCGGTAACGTTTTGCACATCCTGGTAATACACTGCGGCAGCCAGCGTGACCGCTGGCGTGGCGGCATAAGTCCCGCCGGCCCAGTAGAGCCGCGCGCGCACGTCCGGCGCGCTGCCCGCGAGCCGGTAGTCGCGCGCCGCCGCCTGGAACTTCAGCTTGCCCCTGCTGTACATTGCCCCCAGGTGCCACGCGGTGGCGGCGCCCCGCGAGGCGGCAGGCGCAGCGGTGTTGCCGTTGGCCCGCTCCCACGTGGCGACGATCGAGTATGGCCCGCCCGCGTAATTGACAGCGATGCCGCCCTTCGCGCTGTCCGCGGTCGAGAGCTGTTCGCCCGCGCCATAGTTTGCGCCAAACGTGAGCTTGCCCATCTTGCCGCTGTACTTGACCATGTTGTCGAAGGCGAGTGTCATTCCGTATCTGCTGGTGCCGCTGGCGTTCCCGGCCGGCGCCCATGAATAGAATGGCGCATAGCCCATCGGGTCGTAGGCCAGCATGAAGTCATAGACGACGGTAAACGAGCGGCCCAGCACCAGCCTGCCGTATCGGCCTTCGACACCAACATTTGCCTGGCGCTTGAACAGCGGCGTGTCCGCGGCGCCCGAGTCCACGGCAATGCCTGTCTCGAGCTGGAACACCGCCTTCAATCCGTCTCCCAGATCTTCACTGCCGCGGAAACCCAGCCGGGAAGTATTCATGCCGCCCGAGCTGACGCGAACCGCGTCGCCGCCCGGCGAGGAAAAGTTGCTGGCGTATACCACGTTCAGGTCAAGCAGCCCATAGGTCTGCACGCCCGACTGCGCAGCGGCGCTGCCACATGCCAGGGCGCCGGCGCGGCATGCCAGCCTGGCCATCCATTGTTTCATCATTGTCTCCATGTTTTTATGATCGTGCCCACCCCGGCAAGGCAAAGCTCCGCCCTGCCACGCTCACGGCGGCACCGGTTAGATACAGGTGGGATGAAGCCGCGGCAGGCAGATTCCCCGGCTCATGGCGGGAAACTCGGGCGCGGCAGGATCGGGAGGGCTCGGCCTCCCGGGAGATTCAGAGAAGGGTTTCTTCCCGGGCGATCACACCGGCGGCACGCAGTGCATCGTCGAGCCAGGGCGAGACCAGCAGCCCTTCCCTGATCTCTTTCAGGCGCTGTGCTTCGGCCTTCAGTTTCTGGTGCCCGGCCTTCAGCACGGCCGGTACGTCCTTGCGGGGAATCACCACCACGCCGTCGCAATCGGCGATCACGAGATCGCCTGGCGCCACCGGCACGTCGCCGATCGCGATCGCCGTGCCGATACGGCCGTCCAGGCCCTTGGTCGGGCCCGCCGAGTTACGGCCCGCGGCAAAAATCGGCAGCGGTCCTCTTGCCAGCGTATCGGTATCACGGATCGCGCCGTCCATGACGAATCCGCCGATGCCGGCAGCAGCAGCCTGGGTTGCCATCAATTCCCCGGCAAGCGCGCTGGACTCGTAGCCTTTGCCATCGACGACGACGATGTCGCCCGGCTTGGCCAGCGCGAGGGCGACGTGGAACAGCAGGTTGTCCCCTGGCCGCACTTCCACGGGAAACGCCGGGCCGGCCAGCTTCATTTCGGGCGACAAGCCCTGGATGCGGGCGTTCAGGGCACCGCGCCGGCCTGCCACGTCGCACAGCACGGCGGACTGGAACTGGCGGGCTTCCTCGATCAGGTCGGGGGAAACACGCTCGAACTCGGCGACGTTGTCGAATTTCCTGGTTTTCACATTGACTCCTTGATGGTGGATACGGGTATCGAAAAGTTATTTCGTGTTGAGACCATGCACCGGCAGGTCGCCGGCCAGCACGGCGAGGACCGCGCGTGCCGCACCGAATCCCATGCGTTGCAGGGCCTCGCGGCTGCTGCCGGCGATATGTGGCGAGCCAACGAAGTTGTCGAGGCCGAGCAAGGGATGGCTTGCAGGCAGCGGCTCGGTTTCAAAGACGTCGCTGGCGGCGCCGGCGATGCGGCCACGCAGCAGCGCCGCATGCAATGCCGCTTCGTCGACGATGCCGCCGCGCGCCGCGTTGACCAGGATGGCCGTCGGCTTCATCAGTTCCAGCTCGGTCGCCCCGATCAGGTGCCGCGTGCTGGCCAGCAGCGGAACGTGCAAGCTCACGACGTCCGCCTGGGCCAGCACCGTGGCAATGTCCGGTACCTGGCGCGCACCGCATTGCTCGAACGCGCTGGACGACGCGTACGGATCGAAGGCAATCACCTGCGCCGAGAACGCGTTGCGGAACAAACGGGCCGTTTTCGAGCCGATGTCGCCGAGGCCGATCAGGCCGAGCGTCTTGCCGCCCAACTCGATGCCATCCTGGACCTGGCCAGGGATACCGCTGCGCAGCATGCGATCCGACAGGGCCACCCGGCGGGCGGTCGTCAGCGCGAGCGACAGCACGTATTCGGCCACCGCGTCGGCGTTCGCGCCCGGTGTGTTGGTCACCGTGATGCCCTTGCGGCTGGCCGCTGGAATATCGATGTTGTCCACGCCGCTGCCGTGCTTGGCGATGATCCTGAGCTGCCTGGCGATGGCGATATCGGCCTCGCGCACCGGGAAGGTCCGGACAATCATTGCCGTCGCTTCGCTCTTCCAGTCGCGGTCCCGCGACTGCGGGTAATCGACCACCTCGTGATGCTGGCGCAGGAAGGACACCGCCTCCTCCGCAATACGGTCCATGATGAAGATTGCCATGTGTTTGCCTTATCGAGCTAGAGAAGTGGAAGGAGCGGCGCCTTGCGGGATATCCCTGGTGCCGGCATCGGTGGCAACGCGTGATCGTGCCCTTGGTTCGATCATCGAGACGACCAGCAGGAAAGCCATCAGCGAGGTCGCGGCCAGCAGGCCGAAGACCCAGTTCCAATTGAACCTGTCGAGGATTACGCCGACGACGAAGGGCGTGAATGCACCGCCGAGCGACCCTGCGGTGTTGACGATGGAAGCAGCGAACGGCACCCGTTCCTTGGCGGCGATGGCCATCGGGTAGACCAGGAAGGTGGAGTAGCCCAGGTTCAGCAGCACACCCACGCAGAAGAACAGCGCGGACAGCGTCAACGGTGCGCTGGGTGCGTGGATCAGCGCATACATCGACAGGACAGTGGCGGCCGAGGTGATCAGCATCACGGGCTTGCGGCGCCCTGCAAAGACCCGGTCCGACAACCAGCCGCCGAGGATGTTGCCGACAATGGCGCCCACCCACGGTGCCGATGCCACGACGCCCATTTTCATGATCGAGAACTGCTTGACCGAAACCAGGTAGGTCGGGATCCAGGTCATGATCGTGTAGGTGATGCCGACCATGAAGAAGTAGCCCAGTGCGCAGGCCCACACGTTCCACGAGCGCAACACCTCCTTGTTGGTCTTCAGCAGGTCCACCTCGCGGCTCCGGATGGCGCCATCCAGCCAGGACTTCGTACCGCTGTGAACGTCTTTCTGTACGGCGCCGGGAGCGGCACCGACCGGGGTCTGTTCCTTGATGTAGGCGACTTCGGCCGGCGAACACTGACGCGCCTGCGAAG
>DASVVD010001117.1:0-19341 GCA_036386715.1 Pseudoduganella sp. | reverse complement strand
CGCCATGCCGGCGTGGCGGTGCAGGCTGACGATGACCGTGCCGCGCAGCGTGAACTTGAAGGCGTTCGACAGCAGGTTGAAGACGATCTTTTCCCACATGTCGCGGTCGATGTAGACCGGCTGGCCGAGGTCTTCGATCTCGAGCCAGTAGTGCAGGCCGCCTTTTTCCATGGCCGACTCGAACACGCCGGCCAGGTCGGTGGTGAGCTGTGCCAGGTCGAGCGGCACATAGGTGGCCAGCGCCCGCCCGGCCTCGATGCGGGAAAAATCCAGCAGTGAATTGACCAGTTTCAGCAGCCGCAGCGAATTGCGGTGGGTAACGTCGATGCGCTTGCGCTGGGCCGGCGGCAGCGGATCGCGCGTGTCGGCCAGGGCATCGCCGAGCGGACCGAGGATCAGCGTGAGCGGCGTGCGGAATTCATGCGAGACGTTGGAAAAGAACGCGGTCTTGGCGCGGTCGATCTGGGCCAGTTCCTCGGCGCGGCGCTGCTCCTTTTCATAGGCGATCACGTTGCCGACGGCCGTGTTGACGGCGGCGCCGAGCTGCTCGTAGAAATGCAGGTACTCTCCGTCGAGTGCCCGCGCGGCGCTGACGCCGGCCACCACGAACCCGTAAAGCTCGTCCTGGCCGGGTAGCGCGATCGGCAGCACCAGCGCCACATCCGGCGCGGTCTCGTAGGGGCCGCACCGGCCGCCGGCGAAGCGCGCGCGCAGGCCATGCACCTGCTGCTGCGTGCGTGCCCGGGCCGCGCGGGCAAACGGCCAGCACGTGTCGTCCGGCGCCATGTCGGGCAGTGCCAGGTGGGCATGGCCTTCGGTGCCGGCGGCGCCGCGCAGCAGCAGCCTGCCGCTGTGCGCCTCGATCTGGTACAGCAGCACGAACGGCAGGTCCAGCGCCATGCTGGGGCACCGGGCCTCGATGGCAAGGGCAATCTCGCCGATCTGCCGGGCATCGGCCAGGGCTGCATCGAGCTCGCGCAGGCCGTGCGCACGGCGCGCGTTCAGCACCACCGACGTGGTTTCCGTAATCGGGTGGAAGATGCCGCCTACTTCTCCGCTCTCGTCGCGGATCGGCGAGAACGAGAACGTCATGAACGCTTCCTCGAGGTAGCCGGCACGGTCGAGGAACATGCGCTGGTCGCTGACAGACACGCCTTCGCCCCGGGACGCACGGTCGAACGCATTGCCCACCACCGGCAGCGCGCTGGCCCACACTTTCCTGAACGCGCCGCCCATCGCGCGCGGATGCAGGTCGCCGCAGATCGGCCGGTAGGCGTCGTTGTAGATCTGGATATCGTCCGGCCCCCAGGCAAGCAGGATCGGCAAGGTCGACGACAGGCACAGGGTGACCGACGTGCGCAGGCACTGCGGCCAGGTCTCCAGCGCGCCGAGCGACGTACGCGACCAGTCCAACGAGCGGATCAGGGCGCCCGTTTCGCCGCCTCCCGTCAGCCAGCCGGGATCGTCATTTGTCGGGAGCAGGGCGGCTGTCGGGGAAGGCATGGGCGTCGGGGATGTGTTGGCGGCGGCAAGCAAGAGGCGGTAACGGTCAGCACGCCAACCGGGCGTTACAGGAGTTGCAACGACAACTGGTTATCGTCCTATTGTAAATCAGGCAAACGTGGTTGCACGGATAATGTTGACTTGCCGGCATATGCGCAACCAGGCTGGCCTACAATCGGGTCTTTGATCATTCGGGGAGATTCATGTCCGCTTCATCCAGCACCGTGGAACAGGGCATCGTGGCGGCGGGCGTCGGCAGGTTCCAGTACCGCCTGTTCGTGATTTTCGGGCTGGTCTGGATGGCCGACGCCATGCAGGTGCTGTCGATCGGCTTTACCGCGCCCTCCATCGCCAGGACGTTCGGGCTGGCCATGCCGCAGGCGCTGCAGACCGGCACGTTCTTCTTCATCGGCATGCTGGTCGGCGCCTTTGCCTTCGGCCGGCTGGCCGACCGGATCGGCCGGCGCCCCGTGCTGATGGCGGCGGTGGTCATCGATGCCTGCTGCGGCGTGGCGTCGGCCTTCGCGCCCGACTTCACCTGGCTGCTGGCGCTGCGGCTGCTGACCGGCATCGGCGTGGGTGGCACGCTGCCCGTGGACTACACGATGATGGCGGAATTCCTGCCCAGCGACCGGCGCGGCCGCTGGCTCGTGATGCTCGAATCGTTCTGGGCCGTCGGCACGATCCTGCTGGCGATCCTGGCCCTGGTGGCCGTGGCGTGGGGCGACGATGCCTGGCGCGTGATCTTCCTGGTCACGGGGCTGCCGGCCCTGATCGGTGTCGTGTTGCGGCTGTATGTGCCGGAATCGCCGATGTACCTGAACCGCAACGGCAAGTCGGAACAGGCGCGCCAGGTGCTCGAGCGCGTGGCCAGGGCCAATGGCCGCAGCGCCGGCATACCGCCGCTGCAACCGGAGCATGCGCCCCGCCAGTCCGTCTTCGCGCTGTTCTCGACGCACCTGCGCCGCCGCAGCATCGCGCTGTTCATCGCGTGGGGACTGATCTCGATCGCCTACTACGGCGTGTTCGTCTACCTGCCCGTCAAACTGGGCGCGCAGGGATTCGCCTTCATGCGCGGGCAGGTGTTCCTGATCGTGCTGGCGCTGGTACAGTTGCCCGGTTTCGCCCTTGCCGCGTGGGGCGTGGAGCGCTGGGGGCGCAAGCCCACGCTGGTGGCATTCCTGCTGCTCAGCGCCGCCGGCTGCATGTGCTACAGCCTGGGTACCGCCACGGTACTGGTGGTCGGTTCGACCCTGCTGATGAGCTTTGCGCTGCTGGGCACGTGGGGCGCGCTGTATGCCTTCACGCCCGAGGTCTACCCGACCGACCTGCGCGCCAGCGGCATGGGCACGGCCGGCGCCGTGGCGCGTTTCGGCGGCCTGTTCGCGCCGGCGATCGTGGCGCCGGTGATGGCCACGCACTTCACGCTGGCGCTGGCGATGCTGGCCGGCTTCCTGCTGCTCGGCGCGCTGGCCATTGCCTGCGTGGACCTGGAGTCGCGCAACCGGGTGCTGGAGTAAACCGTATCGGGCGGTGGTTGGCAAGGCGGCGGATCAGCCAGAATGCTGCCCGCAACGCGGCCGACGCGTTGTGCGCGGATGGGCCAGGAATGCTTGTCATGCCGATATGATGATGTCAATATTGCACGCATCTCACCGGCTGTTGCCGGTACTTTCAATGCGCCCTTGCCCGCACTGGCCGGCAGCCAGCAGGAGAAACCCATGGCAGATCGCGCTGACCCGGTTGGCTTCAACGAGGATTTTTTCAAGGACGGCGATGTCGCGCTGCATGCGCTAGTGGAGCGCAACCACGGACGGCCACTGATGTGGTTCGGCCTGTTTGAAGGTGACGACCTGGAGATGCTCCGGCACGGGCCGGTCCTGTATGGTTTCGACCGCGAACTGCCGTGGCAACCGAAGGCGGCATGACATGGGCACCTATTCGCAAAGCGTGGTGGCCCGTGGCACCATCACACCGGAGGAAGCAAAGCGTTTAGGCGAGTGCATCGTCGCCTGGCTCGTCGACGAGGAAATCATCGAGCACAGGCTGACAGAATGCTGTCTGGTCGATTCGGGCTATCCGCCCGGCCGGCATTACAGGCGGGCCTGCGGCGGGATCGACGACCACGCCAGGGAAGAAGACCATGCCGAACTTCTGCGCAGTTCGCCTCACGGAGTGGAACTGCATACGAAGCGGTACTGCTTCTTTAATTCACAAGGCGATTTTGGACCGGCCCGCTGCTTGCACTGCGCGGCAGAGCGCGACTTCGATGCCTATTACGAGGCCAGCAACGAATGGATGAAAGGCGGCATTGGCGAGCTGCATTGCGGGCATTGCGGTCGCACGTCCATCGTCACTGCGTGGGAACACGACGACCTGTTGTGGAGCACGCTCGGCCTGGTGTTCTGGGGATGGCCCGAGCTGTCGCCCGCCTTCCTCGACGAGCTGTCGCGCCGCATCGATTGCCGGGTGTCGATCATTTTCGGCAAGCTGTAGCGCGCGCCGTTCGGCAGATCGCACCCGGATAGCGATTGGCATGTTTCATGCTGTGTAAGGGGTGTCATCCCACTTCCACTGAAAGGACCACCCATGCAACGCACCGACGTCACCGAAATGATCATGACCGCCAAGATCCGCAAGGACATCAAGTGGTGCGACGTGGCGAAACAGGTCGGTTTGTCCAAGGAGTGGGTGACGGCCGGCTGCCTGGGCCAGATGACGTTCGATGCGCGGCAGGCGGCGATCGTGGGCGAGGTGTTCGGCCTGCCGGAAGAAGCGGTGCTGGTACTGCAGCAGCCGCCGTACCGCGGCTCGCTGCCGACCGCGGTGCCGACCGATCCGCTGGTGTACCGCTTCTACGAACTGGTCAGCGTGTACGGCACTACGTTCAAGGCGCTGATCCACGAGGAATTCGGCGACGGCATCATGTCCGCCATCGACTTCCGGATGGACATGCAGCGCGAGCCGGATCCGGCGGGCGACCGCGTCAGCATCACCATGTCGGGCAAGTTCCTGCCCTACAAGACGTACTGAATGGGTGCATGAAGGCGAGCCGGCCGCGCACCGGCAAGGTGCGGCGCGGGCCATGACGCCACATGGCAGGGCAGGGCGCCCGCCGCCGGTCAGGCGGCCTGCCGCTCCCCGATTTCCACGATCCGGTGTTCGGCGGCCACGGGCCGGCCGAACAGGTAGCCCTGGAAGTGCGAGCAGCCTTCCTGCTGCAGCTGCAGGAACTGTTCTTCGGTTTCCACCCCTTCGGCGGTGATCTCGATCATCAGGCTGCTGGACAGGCCGGTGATGGCGCGGATGATGGCCATCGCTTCGCGGCTTTCGCCCATGTCGCGCACGAACGATTTGTCGATCTTGATCTTGTCGAACGGGAAGGAGCGCAGGTAGCTCAGCGACGAATAGCCCGTGCCGAAATCGTCGAGCGAGATGCGCACGCCGAGCGCCTTGAGCGCCTGCAGCGCACCGATATTGCCGTCGGTATTGGCGAGCAGGACCGACTCGGTGATTTCCAGTTCGAGCCGCCCGGCCGGCAGGCCGGCAACTTCGAGCGCCAGCGCCACCATTTTCACCAGTTCGGTGCTCTTGAACTGCACGGGCGACAGGTTGACCGCGATGGTCTCGCCGTTGGTCCAGGTCGAGGCTTCCTGGCACGCCAGGTTCAGCGCCCGTGCGCCGAGTTCGTGGATCAGGCCGGTTTCCTCGGCGAGCGGAATGAACTCCATCGGCGCAATCTGGCCCCTGGTCGGGTGGTGCCAGCGGATCAGCGCTTCATAGCCACAGATGCGGCCTTCCTTTTCGATGATCGGCTGGTAGTGCATCTGCAGTTCGCCGCGGTGCAGCGCGCGGCGCAGGTCGATTTCCATCTGGCGGCGCACCAGCGACGCCGCTTCCAGCTCCGGGCGGAACAGCTCGTAGCGGTTGCGACCATTGCGCTTGGCCTCGTACAGCGCCATGTCGCCGAAGCGCAGCAGCTGTTCGGCCGAACTGCCTTCGTGCGACGAGATCGCGATGCCGATCGACAGGCCCACCGAGAAGCTGTGGCCATCGACCGCGAAAGCCGGCGCTACCGCATCGATCAGCCGTTGCGCCGCATCCCGTGCTTCCTGCAGGCTGTTCACGCGCGGCAGTACCACCGCGAACTCGTCGCCGCCGAGGCGGGCCAGCGTATCGTGCTCGCGCACGCATTTCTTCAGCCGGCCGGCCAGCATCAGCAGGATCTTGTCGCCGAAACCATGGCCGAAGGCGTCGTTGATGTTCTTGAAATTGTCCAGGTCCAGGCACAGGATCGCGGCATGGGCAGCGTCTTCCCGGCTGTCCCGGATCGCCGCGGCGAGGCTCTGGTGGAAGTAGGCGCGGTTGGGCAGGTTGGTCAGCCCGTCGTGCTGGGCCATGTGGTGGATCTGTGCGTAGGCGGCCAGTTCATCGGTCACGTCTTCGGTGATGATCAGCAGGTAGTCGCCGGCGCCATCGGGCCGGCTGCCCACCACCGTGCGGCTGCGCAGCGTGCGCGGGCCGAGCGGGGTATGCACCAGGCTGTCGTCGGACGGCAATGCCTGGCCACTGGCTGATGCCGTTGCCAGGCGCTCGAGGTAGTCGGCCATGCCGGCATCGAGGCAGTCGCGCACGCGGCGGCCTTTCATGTCGCCGTTGTTGCCGGCAGCGGTGCCGGTGAACAGGCGGCGCGCCTGGCAATTGGCCAGCAGGATCTCGCCCGTGCCCACGTCCTGGGCCAGCACGCTGCCCGGGATGTTGGTAATGACCGAATCGAGGAAATGCGACAGGGAAGCCATCTGCTGGCTGTATTGTTCGGCCAGCTCCTTCGCCTCGACCAGTTTCAGCTGCTGCTGGTGGCGCTCGGTGATGTCGCGCGTGATCTTGGCAAAGCCGACCAGGTTGCCGTCGTCGTCGTGGATCGCGTCGAGCACCATGCTGGTCCAGAATCGCGAGCCATCCTTGCGCAGGCGCCAGCCTTCGGCCTCGAAGCGCGCTTCGGCGCGCGCGGTGGCCAGTGCCGCCTGCGGCAGCCCGGCCGCGCGGTCTTCGGCGCTGTAGAACACCTCGAAATGCCGGCCCACGATCTCGCTGGCCGTATAGCCCTTGGCGCGCTGTGCGCCCGCGTTCCAGTTCGACACGATGCCTTCGGGTGTCAGCGTGCAGATCGCATAGTCGACCACGCCCTGCACCAGCAGGCGATACATCAGATCGGAAGTTTGTGCAGTCATCGGACAAAGGGTCAAAAAGGCGCCGGGAATCGAATGATGCGGCAACGATCACGCCGGCCGGGATGGAACGGGGAACCCGGGCCCGGCACCGGCGATTTGTCCAGTGCAGAGCGACTATACCGTACTCGATGCTATGAGGAAATATTTTGACAATCTCTTTGCAATGAAGTGTTGTTTGGCGGAGCTACCGGCGTCGTGACAAACGGTCATCATTGCCTGTAGAATCCGCCGCTTGAGCAAACGGTGCTCTCCCGCCTTTCGGCCGGAGGGTGAAACGGGAAGCCGGTGATGTGCGCAACACAGCGTTGCGTGCCAGTCCGGCGCAGCCCCCGCTGCTGTAAGCCTGACGACCCGCTTCAACCGCCACTGTGCCTGCACGGGAAGGCAGGAGCCGGGAGGACGACGGCAAGCCAGAAGACCGGCCGTTTGCAATGGATGTGCCGGCCCCGGGGTGTGGTCCGGCCTGTTGCGTTTTCAGCGCTTTTTCTTCGACCGGCCAAGGCACGGGAAGAGCGGGACGGTCGGACACCACTTGAGCATTTCCCCATTCGTGCGCGCACTGGCCGCGCTGCTGTGCATCGTGGCCTGCGCACGCGGCCATGCCGCCACGCTGTTCGCCATCGTCACCGAGCGCGCCGCGCCGGTGGCGGTCGAGGCGGCGCACCGCCACCTGGCCAGCCACCCCCGGGACCGCATCGTGCTGCGCACCGCGGCCCAATGGATGGCAGCCTCCGACCGCGAGGCGGCCCGGCTGGTCGGCCAGGCCGACACGATACTCGCCGTTTCGCTGTTCGGCGACCCGGCCAGCCGGCTGAAGGATGCGCTGGCACGCCATGCAAGGGCGCAAACGGCGGTCCTGGCGTTCAACGGCGAAGCGGGCCTCAGCCTGATGAGCCGCGATGGGCAAGGGGCAATGCACGGCGATGCGCAGGGGAAAACGCAGGCGAAAACGCGGGGCGGCATGGGTGATTTTCCGGCCGAAACGTTGCGCGACCTGTCCACGGAAACGCCGCCGCCGGCCGCCCTGGCGGCCGCCCGGGCGCACCCGGCCGCCATGCAATGGCTGGCTGCGCGCCGCGTGTGGCAAGCCGGCGGCGTCGACAATACCGAAGCCTTGTTCGCGCACCGGCTGCACCCCGCGGCGCCCCTGCCGGGCCCGCGGCCGGAGCCGACCTTGCTGGTGCGGGCAGGCGGGCGCGAACTGGCCGACAGTGCCGCGTGGGGCAATGGCGCGCGGCTGGGCCTGGCGGCGCGGCCGACCGTGGTGGTGCTCGACCTGTCGAACATGGATGCGGCCGTGCCGGCCGCCGTGTGCCGCCGCATCGAGGCCGGTGGCCAGCCGTGCGTGCAGGTGCTCACGCGCTGGGGCGGCGCGTCGCGCGAGGCGCTGGAGCGCCTGCCGGAACTGGTCGCGCCGGCGCGGCCGGCGGCACTGGTGGTGCTGCAGGATTTCGTGGTGGGTGCGGCCGAAGGGCGCGAGGCCGTCGCGGCAGCCTTCAAGCGGCTCGACGTGCCGGTGTTCAAGGCCATCCGGCTGTCCGACCGCACCGCGCTGCAATGGCGCCTGTCGGCCGACGGCCTGCCGCCGGATTCGGTGCAATACCGCGTCGCGCTGCCCGAGTTGCAGGGCATCGGCCAGCCGATCGTGGTGGCCGCGCTGGGTCAGGTGCAGCGCGACCGGCTGACCGGCATCGAGAACCGCCCGCCGGTCATGCTGGTCGAGGAAACGGCGCGGCTGGCAGGGCGCGTCACGCGCTGGCTGGCGCTGCGCGACAAGCCGAACCGCGACAAGCGCGTGGCGCTGATCTATTACAACCACCCGCCGGGCCGGCAGAATATCGGCGCCGACAACCTGGACGTGCCGGCATCGCTGTTCGACATGCTGCACGCGCTCAAGAATGCCGGCTACACGGTGGGCGAACTGCCGGCTTCGCCGGAGGCACTGCTCGACCGGATCATGGCGCACGGCGTCAACCTGCCGGAAGACCGCGCCGCGCTGCGCGAGCTGGCCGGCAGCGTCAACACCGTGAGCGCCGCCGACTATGCGGCCTGGTTCGGCACGCTGTCGCCGCGCGTGCAGGGCGAGATGACGAGCGGCCTGCTGGGCCGCCTGCACGTCGACGTGCTGGAGGCGGAAAGCGCCGGCGAGTGGCTGCTGGGCCGCAGGCAGGTCGATGTGATCGTCAAGGAACTGCAGCACCTGGTCGAGGGGGCCGACCACCCGCAGCGCGAGGCGGCGATCCGCGACCTGGCCGCGCTGGGCGACGGCTACCGCGCCTGCCTGGATGTGCGCGCCGCGCGGCGCTGCGGATCACTGGAAGCGCTGCAGCGCAAGGTGGCGGGCTATGGCATCGAAGGGCTGAAAGGGTGGGGCGCCGCGCCGGGCAAAATCATGGTCGTCGGCGGCAAGCTGCTGGTGCCGGGCCTGGTGTTCGGCAATGTGTTCATCGGCCCGCAGCCGCCGCGCGGCTGGGAGGTCGACGAGGAACTGCTGCACGCCAACACCAGCATCACGCCGCCGCACCAGTATCTGGGCTTCTATCACTGGGTGCGCGACCGCTTCGGGGCCGATGCGCTGGTGCACGTGGGCCGCCACTCCACCTATGAATTCCTGCCCGGCAAAGCGGTGGGCCTGGCCAGCGACGATTATCCGAGCCTGATCGCCGGCGACCTGCCCGGCATTTATCCGTACATCGTCGACGGGGTGGGCGAGGGCACGCAGGCCAAGCGGCGCGGGCTGGCGGTGATCGTCGACCACCTGACGCCGCCGCTGGCCAGCACGCCGCTGTACGACGAGCTGCTGGCGCTGCGCCAGGTGGTGGAAAGCTTCGAAGCGGCCAGCTCCGAATCGCTGAAGTCGCAGGCGGCGGCCCTGATGCGCGAGCGCGTGGCGGCGCTGAACCTGAAGGCGGAGCTGGAAGCCTCGATGGCCGATGTACTGGCCGTGCGCGGCATCGGCTACGACGCGGCCGACGACGACCTGCTGGCGCACGAGATCGGCCACTATCTCACCAAGCTGCAGGAGAAATTCATGCCGCACGGGCTGCACGTGTTCGGCCGGCCATGGCAGCAGGCGTCGATCGACCTGATGCTCGGTTCGATGAAGAAGGGCGGCATCGACGATCCCGCCGTGGCGGCACAGCTGGCGGATTCGCCACGCCTGGAGATGCAGGCGCTGCTCGCGGCGCTGGATGGCCGCTATGTCGAGCCGGGCAAGGGCAACGACCCGCTGCGCTCGCCCGAGTCACTGCCGACCGGCCGCAATTTCCATGCGGTCGACGGCGATATCCTGCCGACCAGGCTAGGCTACCAGCTCGGCGCCAGCCTGGCCGACCAGGCGATCGCCCGTTCGCAGAGGGATGGCAAGCCGGCCGCCGGCAGCGAAGGCATCATCCTGTGGGCATCGGACGCGGTGCGCGACGAAGGCGTGATGGTGGCGTTCGCGCTGGCGATGATGGGCGCCGAGCCGGTGTGGAACGCGCGCGGCATCGTCACCGGCGTGCGGCTGCGACCCGGCGCACAGCGCCGCGATGCGCTGGTGACTACTTCGGGGCTGTTCCGCGACCTGTACCCCAACCTGATCCGGCTGATCGACCGTGCCGGCCGGCTGGCGCTGGCGGCCTCGGCCGGCACGCTGGCGGCGCAGGATCCGTCGCTGCGCGAGGCGCTGCAGGCGGCGCTCGCGCCGTTGAATGGTGGCGAATGGGGCGCCGAGCCCGTGGACGGCAACCGGGTGGCGCAGGAGTGGCTGGTCCGCTACCGGGCGTTGCTGCGCGCCGGCCAGCCGCAGGGGGAGACAAAAGCGGCGATTGAAGCGCAGGCCGGCCGGGGCGCCGCGCAGCGCGTGTTCGGCGATGCGCCGGGGGCGTACGGCACCGGCGTCAACCGCCTGACCGAGCGTTCGGGTGCCTGGCGCGAGCGCGACGAGATCGGTGCGGCCTACCGCAACCGGATGGGCCACGCGTATGGCCTGGACGCGAGCGGGGAGGCGCAGCATGCGGCGTTCGACGTGGCGCTCGATGGCATTGCCCGCACCTACCACGGCCGCGCCAGCAACCTGTACGGCCTGCTGGACAACAACGACGCCTTCGACTACCTGGGCGGCCTGTCGCTGGCGGTCGAGGGCCATACCGGCCGGGTGCCGGAGGCGCTGATCCTGCAGCACGCGCAGCCAGGGCGGGCCGACGTGGAGCCGCTGGCGGCCGCGCTGCTGGGCGAGCTGCGCGGCCGTTTCCTGAATCCGGCATGGCTCAAGCCGCTGATGGGGCACGGCTATGCCGGAGCCCGCACGATGGGCCAGGAATTCCTGGAAAACCTGTGGGGCTGGCAGGTGACGCGCCCGGATCTCGTGAAAAACTGGGCGTGGGACGAGGTGAAGTCGGTGTACTTCGACGATGCGCACAAGCTGGGCCTGCCGCAGTTCCTCGGCGAGCGCCACAACGCGCATGTCAAGGCGCACATGCTGGCGATCTTCATGGTGGCTGCCGAGAAGGGCTACTGGAAGACCGATCCCGGCACGATCAGGCGCATGGGCGGCGAGCTGGCGCGGCTGGTGGCCGCCAACGGCCTGCCCGGCAGCGGCCACGCGGCACCGAATCACCCGATGTGGACCTGGCTGGCCCCGCAGCTCGACGCCGCCGATGCGCAGGCGCTCAGCGTGACCCTGGCCAGGGCACGCGGCGACCTCGACCTTTTACCTGCCGCTCCTGCCTCTTCTGCCTCGTCTGCCGCCGCAGCCGGCAATCGTGTCCCGACACAACCCGTGGCGCAGTCGCGCCGGGCCGGCGATGGCGGCGCGCCGGGCGCCGTTGCAACGGCCCGGCCGGAGGCCCGACCCGAAACGCAGACCGCCGCCGAACCCGCGCCACGCGTCTATGAACTGCACCAGCCGGGCGCCGCGGAGGCGCCGGGCGTCACGGTCGCCAGGCTGCTGGCCATGCTGGCGGCCGGGCTGGCGCTGTTCGCGGCCGGCCTGTGGCGCGGCCGTACCGTTCCCCACATTCCAAGGAGATTCACATGATCGAACCTGTTTCCTTCGGCTGGCTGCACGACGCGGTCAGCTGGCTGCTGATGCCGTCGCTGGCGGCGTTGCTGCTGGCCTGCGCCATCGCCGTGATCGAGGCTGGCATCGCGGCCGGCGAGCGCTTCCACGGCCTGCGCCGGCTGCGGGCCGGCGGCAACGTCGCCCAGGTGCAGGCGATTGCCCGCCACCGGCTCGAGCGGGCCGACCTGCTCGCGCGCATTCCGCCGATGCTGGGCCTGATGGCGACGATCATTCCGCTCGGCCCCGGGCTGGCCGCGCTGGGTGCCGGCGATCCCGCACAGCTGGCCAGCGCCGTGACCGTGGCCTTCGATGCCACCGTGCTGGGCCTGGTGGCCGGCATCGGTGGCCTGGTGATCGGCAAGCTGCGCCGCCGCTGGTACGAGGAAACACTGGAGGCGATGGAAGATGCGATGGAGGGGGCGATGGCCGAACAAACGGTGGGGACGCGGGAGGAAAAGCTCGAGGTGCGAGCATGACGGCGAAGCGCGGCCGCAGGCGCCTGCGCCTGTATTCCCATCTCGACGACCGCTTCGACGCGGGCGACGAGGATCCGCGCGCCAGCCTGGTCAACCTGGTCGACGTGATGCTGGTCTTTGCCTGCGGCCTGATCGCGGCGATTGCCGGCACCAGTGGTACCAATGGCGCATTGAAATCGCCGCAGCCGGTGGAAAAAGGGCGGCAGATCGAGCGCCCCGCCACCGGCGTCACGCAGGCCGGCAGCGGCTATGCCCGTGTCGGCGAGGTCTACCGCGACCCGCGCACGGGCAAGCTGGTGCTGATCGAACCGGGCCAGCCGTCGCGGCCCAGGTAGGCTGTTTCCCCGCCCGCCGCAGCCGCCCTTTTCGTTGCACTGCAGCACATTCGCGCCGATGCCACGCAAGCTGTTGCGCCAGCGCCAAGACGCCGGCACTCCGGCTTCGCTTGGTGAAGCCGCGCACAGTTCGCGCCTGACGTGCACGGCATACTCGGAACCGCAGGGACTTACCAATACAGATCCGCCACCGGTCAGGGGCGGCCACAGACATGCATCGAAGAAATCGCTGAATCGGGAGGCTATCGTGAGGGGCGCACAACTGTCGCAGTTGAAAACCGTGGAGTACAAGGGTTATGAGATCTGCATGGGATCGGTGTACAAGGATGGCGAGCCGTTGTTCCACTACTACGTGCCGCTCGGGATCGGCGACGGCGGCGTGGAGCAGGGCAAGCGCATCATCGACCAGATCGACGAGGAGGATGAGTAAGCAGTTCGCCGGCCACCCGGCCGGTATCACTTGAATACGCCCTGCCGCACCCACTTCGTGGCAACCCATTTTTCGCCGCGAACGACGGGTGCGCCGCCGTGCAGGCTGGCCTCGTCGAGCTGGCCGTCGGCGTTCACGTATTCGAAGTAGACCGCCGATCCTTTCTTCGGCACGATGGACAGGCCGAGCTTGGGGAACACCGTGTCGCCGGCTTCCTCGACGTCGTTCAGGTAGACGATCAGCGTTGCCACGCGCTGGCCGCCGCGCTTGAGCGTGGCGGCGAAGCCGGTATTGGCCGGATCGAAATAATCGTGGTGCGGCTTGTACTCGGCACCCACGCCGTAATGCAGCACGTGCAGCGCTTCGCCGTGTGCCACCGGCTGGTTCATGATCTCGGCGATACGCCGGTTCAGGCGCTGCAGCAGCGGCGCATCGGCATCGTCGAGGAATGCGCCAAGGCTGGTACGGTGATCCTTCACCTGGTTCTCGCCGGTGGTCGGGCTCAGCGTGGCCGACGGCTGCAGCCGCACACGTGCCAGCGCGACCACGCCATCGCATTCCTCGGCCGAGAATACATCCTCCAGCACCGCCACCAGCGGCTGTTCGATGCGCATCGCCACCCGTACCGCGCGGTCGCTCGTGACGATGGTGTTGTTGCGGTGCCTGATCGTCGGCGTGCCGTAGCGGTACGGGCCGGCCCTGGCCGCCGCTTCCGCCGGTGTCGGCCGCGAGCGCTGCAGCTGGCGCTCCAGCACCGCCGCCTCGGCATAGGCAGGGTCGTACTGCGCGGCCACCATCGCGGCCACGATGTCGGTCGTGCGGCAACCCTTGTCGAGGCTGGCGTCGAGCCAGCGCTCCCATTCCTCGGTCATGCGCGTGTGCTTGTTCATGGCCACGCAGTATACCTAAAATGGCTGCCCGTCAGCGGGCGGCACGGCTGCGGCGCCAGGCTCGGCGGCCACGACCGGGGCGGCGAGCGGCGCCCGCGGCGGTACCGGTTGCGCTTCCGGAGTACGGGCGGGACGCTCGACGATCAGCACGTCCGGCGCGCGCTGCGTTGCACGTTGCTGGGCCACCTGCGTGGCAATGGCGCGGCGGGGTGGCTCGGGGCGTGGCGGTTTCGGGAACATGTGGCCTTTCATGGTGGATTTACGGGAGTTATTGCGGTGCCTTGCGTATTTTGCAAGGCCGCTGTGCTACTGTGCGCGAGGGGAAGCAGCGGCATGCTTATAATTCTTGAGCAAATTCACGTGCCTGGCGCGCTATGAGACCAATGACACGCGGTGGATCGAACCGCGGTACAACCGGACCCGCTGCAATTGCCGGCGGCGAAATCATGTCCAATGCGATGTCCAATGCGATGTCCAATGCGATGTCCAGTGCAGCCATGCGGCGCGGGCCGGTCCTGCTGGCATGCCTTGCCATGCTGGCCGGGCTCGCCGATGCGGCGCCGCAGCAGGATGACATCGCCGAACTTTCGCTCGAGCAGTTGAGCGATATCGTCATTACCTCCGTCTCGCGGCAGGAAGAACGGCTGGGCAACGCCGCGGCATCGATCTTCATCATCAGCAATAACGACATCCGCCGCAGCGGCGCCCGCTCGCTGCCCGAAGCGCTGCGCCTGGCCCCGAACCTGCAGGTGGCGCGGTCGGATGCGCGCAACTATGCGGTCACGGCGCGCGGCTTCAACAGCCTGCAGTCGAACAAGCTGCTGGTGCTGATCGACGGGCGCACGATCTACACACCGCTGTTTTCCGGTGTGCAGTGGGATGCGCAGGACGTGGTGCTCGAGGATGTGGAGCGGATCGAGGTGATCAGCGGGCCCGGCGGTACGATCTGGGGGGCCAACGCCGTCAATGGCGTGATCAACGTCATTACCCGCTCGGCCAAGGATACGCAGGGCGTGCTGGTGAGCGCAGCCGCGGGCAGCGAGGATCGTGAAGGCAGCGTGCGCTACGGCGGCGCGCTGCCGAACGATGGCCACTACCGTTTCTACGCACGCTACGTGGACGCCGACGATGCCGCGCGCGATACCGGCCAGGCTGCCACCGGCTTCACGCGCCGCCAGGCCGGTTTTCGCGCCGACTGGGACCGGCCGCGCGGCGGTTTCACGTTGTCGGGCGACATGTACGACGGCGAGCTGGCGCAGCGCGCCGGCAGCCCCGTCCTGATCTCCGGCGCGAACCTGGTGACGCGGCTGACGCGCCGGCTGGCGGACGAGTCGAACGTGCGCCTGCAACTGGTGCTCGATCACACCGAGCGCAACCAGCCGAACCTGTTGTACGAACGGCTCGACACGATCGACCTGGAAGCACAGCACGGCGTGCGCCTTGGTGCCAGCCACAACGTGACGTGGGGCGCCGGCTACCGCTATTCGCGCGACCGGATCGCCAGCGGCCGCACCCAGGCTTACCTGCCGGACGACCTGGCGATGCACTGGGCCAGCCTGTTCGCGCAGGACGAGGTGACGCTGCGCGACGACCTGCGGCTGACGGTGGGCATCAAGGGCGAGCACAACCACTACACAGGTCCGGAATTCCTGCCCGGCCTGCGGCTGGCATGGACGCCGGACAGCCGCCAGCTGCTGTGGGCCAACCTGGCACGAACGGTGCGCGCGCCGTCGCGCCTCGACCGTGATCTCTACACGCCGGTGCGGCCGATCGTCGTGGCAGGCGTGCCCCGCTACGTGTTTGGCGGCGGGCCCACGTTCGAATCGGAAACGGCGGACGTGGCCGAACTGGGCTATCGCATCCAGCCGTCGCCGAGCTGGTCGTACTCGGCCACGGCGTTCTTCGCCAAATACGACCGCTTGCGCACGCAGGAACCGAACCCGCAGGGTCCCGCATACAGCGGGCTGACCGAGGTGCGCAACATGGCTTATGGCAACACCCGCGGCATCGAGATGTGGGCGCGCTGGCAGGCCACGGACAACTGGCGCCTGAGCGGGGGCCTGGTGGTGCAGCGCGTGCGCACGGCGCTGCGGCCCGGCAGCCGCGACCCCAGCGGCAGCTTCGGCGTGGCCACGGCGGACCCGGGCCACTACTGGCAACTGCGCTCGTCGCATGACCTGCCGGGCGACATGCAGCTGGACTGGACGCTGCGCCAGGTGGGCGCGCTGCCGCGTCCGGCCGTGCCGTCGTACTACGAGCTGGACCTGCAATGGTTGTGGAAAGCCACGCGCAATCTCGACGTGGCGCTGATCGGGCAAAACCTGCTGCACCGGTCCCACCCCGAATTCGGCGCGGCGCCGAACCGGAGCGTGTTCGAACGCACCGCCGTGCTCCGGCTCACTTACCGCTTCTGACATGACGCCAACCGCGATCGCACCTTCCCGGCCGATGCCGGCCTTGCCCGGATGGCTCAACTCCTTGCTGGCGCTGCTGGCGCTGGCCATGCTGTGCGTGGCGCTGAGCGGCGCCGCAGTGGGCCAGCCGGCGGCACCGGCCGTGCCGAACCTGGAGCGCAGCGTGAAGGCGGCCTACCTCTTCAAGTTCCTCGGCTACGTGGAGTTTGCCGCGCCGAAGGAAGGCAGCGAGGCCCCGCTGGCGGTGGGCGTAATGGGCGCCGACGACGTGGCTGCCGAGCTGGCACGGATCACGACCGGGCGCACCATCAACGGCCGTCCGGTGGCCGTGCGCAGCCTGCGCGAGGGTGATCCGGTGGCCGGCATGCAGATGGTGTTCGCCGGCGCCGCAGCGGATTTGCCGAAGGTGCTGCGCAGCGCGGCGCAGAACGGCGCGCTCGGCGTGGCCGACGACGAGAACGGGCTGCAGCACGGCGCCGTCATCAATTTCCGGCTGGTCGAGGACCGCGTGCGCTTCGAAGTCTCGCTGCCGGCCGCGGAACGCAGCAACCTGAAGCTGAGTTCGCGCCTGCTGTCGGTGGCCTGGCACGTGCAGAAGGGGAACTGAGTGCCGCCCCGCCTGCGTCCCGATAGCGTGCGCGCCAAGCTCGTGGTGATGGCGCTGGCGACCACGTTCGCCGCGCTGGTGACGATGTCCTTCAGCATGCTGGTCTACGACCTGTCGACATTCCAGCAGAACTGGGTGGACGACCTGACCACCCAGGCCGAGATCGTGGCCACCGTGTCGGCGCCGGCGGTGGGTTTCAACGATCCCGCCGCGGCGCGCCAGAACCTGGCGCTGCTGCGCGTGCGGCCGCAGATCCAGCAGGGCGCCATCTATGGTGCCGGCGGCGCCATCTTCGCCGCCTACGCGGAGCCCGGTGCGGACCTGCCGCCATTGCCGGAGCGGCCCGGCCGGCCAGGCCATGCGATCGAGGGCGGCAGGATGGTGGTCTACCATCCGATCTTCGAGAACGGCGAACGGATCGGCACCGTCTACCTGAGCGCGCGCTACCGCCTGCTCGACCGGCTGGCCAGTTATGCGACGATCCTCGGCGTGGTGACGCTGGCCAGCCTGCTGCTGGCGGCGCTGGTGGCCAGCCGCCTGCAGCAGGCGATCACGCGGCCGTTGCGGGCGGTGACGGAAGTGGCGCGCGCCGTGATGCAGCGGCGCGATTTCTCGCTGCGGGTCGAACATCAAGGCGAGCATGGTCACGGCGGTACGGGCGCCGGCACCGGCAGCGCTGGCACGGGCACCAGGCACAGCGGCGAGATCGGCACGCTGGTCGACGCGTTCAACGACATGCTGGCCGAGATCGGCCGGCGCGCCAACGCCCTGCAGGAAGCGAACCTCACGCTGGAGCGCGAAATGGCGGTGCGCCAGGGCGCGGAACGGGCCTTGCTGCTGGCGGACCGCCGCAAGGACGAGTTCCTGGCCACGCTGGCCCACGAGCTGCGCAACCCGCTGGCGCCGCTGCGCACGGGGCTCGATATCATGCGCCTGAACGGCGGCGACCCGGCCGCCAGCCTGCGCGCGCGCGGCGTGATGGAACGCCAGCTCAAGCAGATGGTGCGCCTGGTCGATGACCTGCTGGACGTTTCGCGCATCAACACCGGCAAGCTGACGATCCGGCGCGAGAGCCTGGAGCTGAACGCGGTGGTGGCCAATGCGCTGGAAATCGCCCGGCCGTTCATCGATGCGCAGGGTCATGCGCTGGTGGTGGAGCTGCCGGCACGGCCGGTGCATGTGCTGGGCGACGCGACCCGGCTGGCCCAGGTGCTGTCGAACCTGCTGAACAACGCGGCCCGGTACACGCCGCGTGGCGGCCGCATCACGCTGTCGGCGGACGTGACCAAGGATGAGGACGGCAACGACCGGCTGCAGGTCCGGGTCGCCGACAACGGCATCGGCATCGCGCCGGCGATGCTGGGCGAGATCTTCGAGATGTTCGTGCAGGCCGATGCCTCGCTCGAGCGCACCAACCAGGGCCTGGGCGTGGGGTTGTCGCTGGCTCGCAAGCTGGTCGAACTGCACGAGGGTTCGCTGGAAGCCCGCAGTGGCGGGGCCGGGCAGGGCAGCACGTTCATCGTCACGTTGCCGGTGCTGGCGGAAGCGCCGGAGCCGGTAGCGCGGCCGCCGCTGCAGCACGGCGATGCGCGGTTCCGCATCCTGCTGGTGGACGACAACGAGGATTTCGTCAACGCGATCGCCGGGCTGCTGCGCACGCTGGGCCACACCGTGCACGTGTGCCACGACGGCACGCAGGCACTGGCCGAAGCCGCCGGGTTCGCACCCGATTTCGCTTTCCTCGACATTGGCCTGCCGGGGCTGAACGGCTACGACCTGGCGCGCGCACTGCGCCACATTCCGGCGCTGGGGCGCATGGTGATGGTTGCCGTCACCGGTTGGGGCCAGCAGAAGGACCGCGACCTGGCGCTTGAAGCCGGCTTCGAGGAGCACCTGGTGAAACCGGTCAGCGTGGAGCAGATACTGGCGATCCTCGCCGGCCACCGCGAAGGGGTCGCGGTGGCCGACCGGGGCTAGGTGGCCGTTCGGCTGCGCGGGTCAGCGGCCGGGGTCAGCCGCCCATGTCAGCCGCCGCGGTCAGCCTCCATACCGCTCGGTGCGGATGGCGCGCGGCGCAATGCCGGCCGCGACCAGCAGCTGTGCCGCCGTTTCCACGAAGCCGTTGGCGCCGCAGACATAGCACACGGCTGGCAGGCCTTGCCCGCGGGCCAGCACTTCTTCGATCATGGCGCGGTCCACGCGGCGATGGTAACCGGCGGCCGCGGCATCGATGCCGCCGCGTGTGACCGTGGTGACATAATCGAAGCCCGGCCGGGCCGCGGCGATGGCGTGCAGTTCTTCGCGGTAGGCCAGGTCGTCCAGGGTGCGCGCCGAGTGGAGCAAGCCGATGGACACCGGCGCCGGCACCGCGCCGCCGGCCTGCGCCCATGCCCGCACGATGGAGACCAGCG